>CACZIY010000057.1 GCA_902781345.1 Oscillospiraceae bacterium
TATTTTCATTTGTATAATCAGAATCTTTAATGATTCTATATAACACCTTGCATTCATCTGCTGTAAAATAAGATTCAAACTGGACATTTTCTGTGATCGCCGTTCTCTGAGTTTGAACTAAATTTTGTGCATCTTTTATATCTTCGACTTCTTCAAGAAGTGTGTCTAAGTATTCTTTAGCCGAGATAGAGTTGTTATAAAACTCCATATAATCATCATAACGATAAAGAATAGAACTACCACCATAACCGGCTTTTTCTGTATCTGTAAGTTCATTCCATGTTTTAATAGTCCATGCGTCTTCAGGGGTTGGTTCTGTTCCCGGAGCGTATTTTCTTATTACTATAGATTTTGCTTCTGTATCAGATAGAGTTTCCTGTTCTTCAATCATTAACTCCATATTTTGTTTATAAATATCAATTTTAGCATTAAGTTCAACAGTTCCGTAAAGTGTCCAATCAGTTTCCCATTCTTTTATTTTCGCTCGCCACTCTCTGATTTGTGCTAACGTCCATTGAGTCTGATCACCATAATACGGATATACATCTATAGCGCAGTTTATTTCTGTAATAATACTTTTATACGCATCATAATCCCACCAATACATAGTATTTTTAATAAAATCTTCGTTAATGCTGCCATCCTGATTTAATCCGGCTTCACCATAATCATGCTTATATAACATTTGTAAAGTCGCAAGAAGATTTTTAAAACTTGTAAGAGATGCAGTAAGTTCATCCATAGAAAATGTTGACCAATCATTTTTAAGATTGTCATTTGGTACTCTGTTTTCTATTTCTGATATTTGTTTGGTATATTCATCATATTCTTTAGATAGTTCAATATATATTTCGCGCTGTTGTTCTCTATAAGTAATAAAATTGTTATATTTTTCAGCAAGCGCATCTGAAGCATATATCCGTTTACCATCGTCACTCCTAACATTCAATTTATATGATAAATCATCTACATAATTCGTTCCAAAGTTAGCTCTTGAAATACCAAGTTCGTCACTACCTTGTACATATAATCTGGTGGCAATAGAATCTTCATCAGTTGATATATTCAAAGTGTTAATGAGTGTATCATAACCGACAATAATTCCGGTATCTTCGCCAATGTTTTCAATTGGTGTTATGTTTACCTTTCTATTAATAATATCAAAAGATATTATACATTTTGCTGTGCTCGCTAAATTTTGAGTTAAAAAAGCGTAATCGGTACCATTAAAATCTGAAAACTTATATCTTTTATTTGCAAGAGTGTAATCACCATCATCAACGCCGTATACATTCCCAACAGTCCAATTACCACCCATATTATCTAATACAAGAGATAATATTCCCAACTGATTTCTATATTTTGTATAAAAAATAATTAATTCGTCAATGCGATTAATAAAAGTTGTAAATAAAGTATACCTTGTTATTTCTTCATTGTTATTATATGTAATATCTATATAGTCTGTTATAATACTATCTTTTGAACCATCAGGATTGTCTGCATAAGTAATTTTGCTTTTTAATCTTGGAATGAGATTTAATAAATTTGTAACCTTTTCGATTTCATCCGAATCTTCTGTGTAAAAATTATTATCAGAGTCGATATCCCATCCTTCAACACCAATCGTTGAAATGTTGTTTAGCTTCGTTTTCCATTCAGCAAGTTGTTCTGGGTAGGTGTTATATATAACAATCCAGTCATATGGAATGCCAGTGTACGGATTTAATAATTCTTCTGTCTCGTTTGCATCGTATTGGACACAATATTCCATAGAAGTTTTCAAACCAGTATTAATAGGTAATGAAAATTTTTTACTTTCTAATTCAATATCAATACTGAACGCACGAATTGTTTTTTTTTCTTTAAGTAAATCGTTTTCTATTGCCGGTTGTTCCATCTTAAATAATCCGACACGATCTACGAAAAGATACATCCCCTCATGTATATATTCATACCAATTTTCCTTATCATCGTATCTTTTTACAATATCAAAATTTAATTCGTATTGTTTATTTAAACTAATATTTAATGTTGCTGTTGATTTATCAATGATATTGTCTAATGAACCAATTATCGTGCCATCAACTTTAACTAAATAGATACTAAGAGGTTCAGGGTTGTTAAAAATATTCAAACTAAACATTAAAAACCTCCTGTCTTCATAATATATTTTCCGCTAATTTCAATTTCATCAACCGTATTCGTTACAGATAATTCTACACTTAATTGGTTTTCACCATAAACCAATGATAACCAATAGAATAAAAATGAATCAGCAGATATAAAATTATATTCACTTGAAACAGGAGTTGTTAATCCTATTTCGTTTACAGGAATTAAATTACCATCACCATCTTTTACTATTTTTCTATCACAGTCAATGATAAGCGTTTCTATTCCCTCTGGTATATTAATTGACATAACGTTTCTATTATCAGATTGATTTGTTATAGATAATGTTTCACCTGAACCAAATGTGCTTCTTGATATAACTGTGATTGTTGGTTTTAGATATTCATTTTTTTCTGAAGATAAATTATTAAAAACGAGTGTTGCAGTATATTCTGAAACACCAAAAGTGTGTGTTACAGTTTTTTCTTCTGAATAACCATAAGGTGAATCACATGTAAAAACAAGATGTAATCCATAACAATTACCAGAAACAACAAAAGGGGATATATTTGTAAATATACCATAATAATATGTAGATTCTTCTATTTCATTATTAGTCACATATAATTCAGTTGGCACTTTAGGACTTTCAAGCCACGCACGAAGTGTGTTTATATCATCCCCAGTAAGTAAAAATTCATCTTGTGTATTAAACAATTCATAACTTTTAAGAATAAAAAACTCTAATGTTAATACATCAGAATAATATACACCAAAATGATTTGGTTTTGATAATTGTGAAGACATATCTGATTTTTCAATTGCGATTTCCGGAAATGCCTGCTCGTTACTCGGATCGTACATTTTCATATCAAAATCAGAGAGCCACGTTGAACCAAATCTAAAATCTTCTCCTATCATTTTTGCCCTCCTTAAATAAAAGAAAATAAGGGTAGTTATATCTTTCAACCACCCTTATTAATTTAACTTATCCTTCTGGAACCACCTGTTTTGATATAATCTTGTTTAATCCTGTTTGTTGTGTAATTATATGATTTTTCGAGTATATCTTGACTAATACGTTGTAAATCTGATACGGTCGCCGCATCTGCGCTGCCTTCAATGTTTATTAAAGCATCATAGTGTTGTGTGATTGCTATAGCACCTAAACCATTATTAGTAAGTGTTTTACCGGTTGCCATATCATACAATCTTTTTGTTAAAGCAGGTGGCACAACACCATCTCTTGGATTGAATTTAGATATAATTCCATTTTTAGTGACAATTAGTTCGGTTCCAGTTTCATTTGATAAACCAATATGACTACTACTAACACTACGAGTACCACTTGCGTGATGTATTCCTATTCCTGTTGCCGAGGAACTGATTCCAAAATACGCAAGTAATTTATCTAAAGATGTTGCAATTTGTGACGAATTTGCACTGTATAATGCTTTAGCATCTGAAATTAGCGTCTGCATATCGTCTAATGTAAGTTCTAAATTATCCCATTTCTCGTCAAACTCTTCTTGAAGAACATCGGACATACGATCGAATGCTTCTGATGAAACATCAAAATAATGTTCTTTTTGAGTATCTTCCAGTTCTTCCTTCGCATTAGACAATTCTTCTTTTAATTTAGCTGCCTCAGCACGAGCTTCAGCAGTATCAACACCTTCAAGTGCGGCAATTTGGTTTGTGAGTTCTTGTATATCTTTGGTTTTTTCTTTAATAGTTTTATCGTAATCGTAGTATTCTTTTTTAGCTTTAAGAGCTTCTTTACGTTTGTCTATTAAATTTGAGATTGTTTCAAGTTCATTCTTATCAATACTTTTATACATCTCTCTAATATTACTCATTGCAGTTTTCATATCAGATGCCGATTCAAGAAGGCTTTTCTTGAGTTCTGCTAATTTTTCCTGATATTGCAATTCTGTATACTCACCTTGTGCAAATAGATTGTTTAAATTCTCTATGTCATTCGTAAAGTTCTGAACCTGCTCTCTTGAAGTTTCAAATGTTTTAACTAAAAGGGCAATAGACGTTACACCATATTCAGTAAGATTACCATCTTTATCAAATCTCATATCTTCGTCTATTAAATCATAAATACCATCGAGTTCTTCTTTAACTCTTGTTGCGACATCGTGAGCACGATCTAAATCTCGCCAAAACACATCGTCACGCATAGCGTCTTTTAAGTTGTCTATATCAGATTTTAAAGCTTCAATATCGGTCAAATATTCATAATAAGTTTGTTCCCATTCATCTGATTTTTTACCGCCATACACATTATCGGTGGATGCCATAGCAGCTTCCCAATCGCTTTTAGCCTGTACAGATTTTTCAATAAGTTTTTGTAATTTGTCATTTTCAACATCTAATTTATTATTATAATCTTCTATTGTCGAATCGGTACCGATTTGTTCATGTAAACTGATTATTGCTTCGTAATAACCTTTGATTGCATCAAATTTATTTACAGCAGTTTCTAAATTATTATATGGTATCTCCGCAATTGCATTGTTATACTCTTCTTGTTCTTTTATTACTTCTTGAATTCTTCCTTCTAATTCAGTTACACTATTTTTCGCATCTTTATATTCCTGTGTTGATGTTGTCCAATATTTCTTTTTAATATTTTCATCAATAACCTTATTTAATTCATCAATCTCTTTTGTGTATGAATCAATTAACTTAACGCTCTGCGAAATAAGATTATTATAGTCAGACTGTGTTAATGAAATACCCATTGTTTCTTTCACATCTTGTTTTGCTTTAACAAGAGAGGTCGAAGCGTCAATTGTGTTTTGTGTGTTTTCATATGCTTTTCGTTTATTTTCAAATTGTTCTTGCCCAATTGCGGCTTTTTCAAGTTTTGCAGTTGCCTGATCAATTATTTTTTGTTCTTTAGCTTGATTCCATGCATCTAAAGAATTGTTGTATTCTATACACGCTTTGAAGAACCCAAGTGTTATCCACCCTTTTGCGTAATAATTTGCAAGGGCGTTGATAGTCCCAGCAGGTATCATTTTTTTACCATTTACACAATCACGTGCTTTTTTCATAGCGTTTCTGACTTTTGTTCTTGTGCCTTTGGATTGTTTTTTTAATGCGGCGGTTTCGCCTTTATAAATTGTTGTTTTTTTCCCTTTTTTATCTTTTTTTGTTGTTATACTGGATGTTATTTTTTTGCCCCAACTTGCTCTTTTTTTATTTAAAGAATTAACCAACGCAGTATCATTTGATACTATTTTATCATAGCTTTTTGCGGCTTTGTCTAATATTGAATTTTTTACATCGCCTCCATCACTTGCTTCAACCTGTTTTTTATATGAATCAATTAAACTGTTTTGCCTTTCATTTTTGCTTGATGTAGAGTCGAGAATGTTCTGATATATTTCTGAGCTTGCTTCAGCTTGGGCTACAGCATTTTCGAGTCTTGACTCTTCAAGTTTTTGAAGGGCGTAGTTATATTCGAGGCATTTGTAATATGTGTTTAGGTCATTCTTTTTTATTACATTTAATGTGCTCGACTTAACAGGTGTACGAGCTTTGATTTGTTTTATTGCTGTGTTGAGTGCGTCTTTATAATTTTTATGGCTTTTCTTTTTTCCAGATGCTTTTTTACTTTTCTTTTGTCCATATGCGGCATCAAGAGCAAGACTACCAATAGTGTTGTTCCTTTTATAAACTTTTGTTTTTTTCCCTTTTTTATTCTTTTTAGTTATATACTTTCCACCGGGCATTAAATCACTGGTAAGAGAAGATACAGCGGAACTATATGCGTTTTGTTTACTTATTAATTGAGTATTTTGAAGAGATAATTGGCTCGCTCTAAAATCCGAACCTTTGTTTAGCCCACCAGTAGCAATACCAGCAAGAGAAGAGCTGCGTTCAACTTTTGCATCTCTTTGGGCGTTACGCAGTTCTTTAAGCTGTGTAATCTGTTCCTGAATAGTTTTATTCAGTTCGATCATTGCTTTATTCGCAGCTTGCGCTTTGTCATAAAATTCTTTATAGTCTTTTATGACTTCTTGCATACCGGCTCCATATTTTTTAATATTCAAATTGCCGCTTGCGACCTGTTTTTTAATTGCGGCCATTTGTTTTTTATTAATAAGTCTTTTCCCTTTTATTTTTGTTTTTTTGACTACAATGGTATACTTGCCCTTTTTATTTTTCTTTTTCTTTGTTTTTGTAGTTATTTGCCTTGTGTTATATGCGGCGTTTAATACCTTTGTCCCTTGTTTACTATATTTTTTCTCTGCTTTGCTTTGTGTTATTAACTCGCTAATTGTTTCTTTTGTCGCTGATTTATAGTTCGCCGTTGCATTTTTGTAATCCCTACGATCTTGCTGATAGTCAGCTTTAGCAGTATACTTGTCGATTTTATCGACCATTCTTTCAAGCTTAACCTCAATCCAATCAAAGAGTTTACCAAACCAATTCTGAAATTTTTCTAAAGCAGTTTTACCTTTTGTTTTATATGTTTTATATTTTGGTTGTTTTTTTCCCTTCTTCTTCTTTCCCTTTGCATAGGCTGAACCAGAAGCATAAAATTCAATATCCTCATCAAGATCATCTAAATCAATATCACTGAATGTTCCTGTTGCGTGTGCTTTACCACGACCGATAGCGTATCCGTTTGAAAGAAGGGATTTTGTCTGTAAATGATTGAATACAATAGCATTTCGAGGAAGGTTGACGAACTCAGCACCACGATCACCAACCGTATACCAGCTTGAATCACGAGGGTCTACAACAATTTCCTGCCCCAATTCACCAACAAGAGCAGTTTGTTCGGCACCAATACCCCAGTTTCCACCAGCATAAGCCGAGCCACGTGCGTGTGCTGTGCCGTTTACTGCACCTTTAGGCTTGCTTGAACCTTTTACATTTTCAACGATTCTTTTAAGATGTGTGGTTATAGTTTTTGTTATACTTACAGCAAAACTTACGCTATATGATGCATGACCGCTTTTATCTGGCGCCTTTTTGCCATCTTTAACACTATACCCATATGATGCGTTACCGCTTTTATTTGGTGCCTTTTTACCATCTTTAACACTATACCCATATTTAGCATTACCACTTTTATTGTGCGCTTTTTTACCATCTTTAACACTATATCCGTATTTAGCATTACCGCTTTTATTGTGCGCTTTTTTACCATCTTTAATACTATATCCGTATTTAGCATTACCGCTTTTATTTGGTGCTTTTTTACCGCCTTGAATTTTCTGAAGATATTTAGCCAAACCATTCTTATCAGGTGCTTTTTTACCGCCTTGAAATAGGGCTTGATAAATTGCAAGTCCAAGTAATTCAGGTGGCGTTTCCTCTTCAAATACAGGTTTATATGTTAAAGTTCCATCTAAGTTTAGATTTGGCATAAGATTATCTGTGCTTGTACTCGCTTGAATATCTGCAACAAAACTCTTACCCTGCATTGCACCTAAAACACTGTCAACACTTGACGTGTCCATATTAAAACCGATATCAGCGGCGTCGCCTGTGATTTTAACACGGAGATCTTCCATTTTTTTATCTACTTCAGATGTATCAGCACCAACAGCTAATTCAATTTGTTTCTCATCCTGAAGTTTTTGGAATGCCTGTAAATCTTCCACAAGCGTTTTTTTTGCAGGTTCCATGCCATCGGTATTGATGGACATAATAGCAGGCTGATTTAATTTGTTGATTCCGTCTTGACACTGCGCAATAACTGCATTTGCATTAGCAACACCTTCTACAGTAATAGTTGGGCTGGCTTTAAGATTATTCATCTTATCAATTACTTCTTGATAGTCTTGCTCTGTAGCCGGAGTTAGTTGCGCACCTCTAAGAACTTGTCCTTGTTCAGTTATTGTTTTTGTATCGAATTTTTCTTCTTTAGACAGACCTTTAAATCCACCCATCTTCGATAAATTATCATATGCACCTTTAGCGGCGTCACCAAGATTCTTATATTGCGTAATATTGCCTTGCGCATCAGGTAATTTAAAATTTTTAAGTTTATTACCGTAATTAGTTAAACTATACACAGCTTCACCAACAGAAATACCGCTTTCTGCTAATTCTGTTTGAAACTTTTTAAAACCCGTTTTACCTAATGAATCTCTAAGATTTTCAATTGAAGCATTTGCATCACCAGTGTTTTTTATATAATCAGAAAAGTCTTTTATCCCTTTTTTATAATCGTCCTTCTTAAAAACACCCTGCAACTTTTCTTTTTTATCTGCAAAGTTTTCTGTTGCGTCAGCGGAGTTTTTTAACGCATTATTATATTGAGTAACCGCACCAATATTTTTCTGTGGAATTGTACCATCGCTAT
Source organism: Oscillospiraceae bacterium (assembly GCA_902781345.1). Lineage (GTDB taxonomy): Bacteria > Bacillota > Clostridia > Oscillospirales > Acutalibacteraceae > RUG11462. The sequence continues at coordinate 8,453 of CACZIY010000057.1, forward strand.
TATATAAAGCTGATACATTCTGATCCATTTTATCTTTAAGGTTTGTTTGCTTTTTTTCTTCGTCTTTGAATTGTTTACTATAATCATTGTATTTTTTATCTGCTCTTAGGTATTTACCGTGATATTTGCTACTTTCATCATCTCCGCCTTTTCTTAACCACTTATCTACCTCTTCAAAAGCTCTATCTCTTTGCTTTTTTAATTCTTCTAAATTTCTTTTTCCTTCAGTATAAGTATTTACAAGGCTATCACCAATAATGCTGCCTTTTCCATTTGGCATTGATGTTTGAGGTTTTGTTAATGCATCACGTGCAGTTTTATATTTCTTTTCCTGTTTATACCTCTTTTCGCCTTCACGTATTCTTACTTCGTGTTTCTGTTCTTGCTCTTCTTGTATTAATGTTTCTTTTCTACCACTCTTATCTTTTTTACCAGTTTTTTTCTCTTTTTGTTCTATTCTTTTTATTTCAGCACGTGTACCAGCAAGATTTTTCTTTGCTGTTGCTAAATTATTTGATGCTTCTGTATATTCATCTGATGCTTTACCTGCTTTCTTCTGCATCTTATCAAAATCAGTTGCACATAATTTTGAAACAATAGCAAGCCCAGCAATACCACCAACAATTGCTAAAACAGGAGGCACAGCCGCTGACAACCCACCTGCGGCAGTTGCAATACCAGCGATACTTTCGCTACCTGCGGCAAAAGCACCAGTACCAGCAGCACCTAAACCACCACGTAAAGCTGTAATACCTTCGCTTGCTTCAGTGACTGCAACACCAGCTCCAGATGCGGCACCTTCCATTTTTATAAAATCTTCTGTGAGTTCTTCAGCACCTTTAACAGCCGTTCTGCTATTATTTCCAAATGTTGACATACCAGCACTGCCAGCGAGTACAGCATCGTCAACTTTATTAGCTCCAATTTTAGCAACATCATCAGCTTCACCAGTTGCTTTACCTACACCAGTAGCCCCAGCCGCTCCAGCAGCACCTTCAACCCCAGACACTCCTGCTTGTGCTTCCATTGCACCTGTATTTGCCGCTGTTGCACCAGCGGCCTCTCCTTGTGCCGATGCTTCAGCTCCGGCAGCACCAGCGACCTCAGATAATACAGCAGCGTCACCTTCGGCTACTGGTATTTGTTCACCCATTGCACCTGTTAGCGCTTCGGTTGCGCTAACATCGGTCATTTTTTGGGTCGTATCTATACCATTAATTGCTTCATAAGCTCGTAGTAATTCTTCTATCTCTTTAATTGCTATACCAACTTCTTGTGCTTCTTTTGCAGAATTTACAAAATATTTTATTGCTTTTCCGGCGCCAATAATACCTGCGGTTGTGCCAACCGTACCAAATAAACCAAGTTTTTCAGTTACTTTGTCTATTGCACCTAAAACTTTAGTGAGTCCATCAATAAACGCTCCAAACTGATCTGTTTGAAAAAGATTCTGTGCAATTCCAACACCAGTTTCTTTTAAAGCATTTATTTTGAATTTAAGTGATTCTGATACAATGCCCATTTCACGGTCTGCAGAACCAGCACTATTTTTCATAGTATTTAAACTTTTTTCAACAGCGTCGAAATTGTTTAATATCGCCGCAACTACCTGACCTTGATGTTTGCCACCAATTTTTTCTAAAAGTGATGCTTGTTGTTTATCAGTTAAGTCACCATATATTTTAGAAATATCCCTTAATATTTCAGCAGTTGATTTAAATTGAGTTTTTTCCTTATCTTTAAATAAAGAAACGCCATTTGGGTTCTTGGCAGTTTTTGTAAGATTTGCAATTTCTCCGTTGAGTTCTTTTGTGTTTTTAGTAGATTTACCAGTAGTTTCATCATAACCACGTAATCGCATACTTACGGTCTTTAATGCGTTACCAACTTTTGCAGGATTTCTTGTAATCTCCGTTGCTGCTGTGCCAAGAGCAATCGTTTCTTCTAAGCTGTTATTTGCCTCGGACATAGCCGAAGATGATCTTGTTAATATTTCGACAATATCTTGATTGCTTACAGCTTGAGTATTACCAATGATATTAATTTTGCTTGCAACACCTTCAAGTGCATCATCAGCTTCGATATGAAACGCCTTCATGGAACTGACAAGTCCATCGGTACTTTGTTGAAATGTCATACCCGGTGAAATAGTCTTGAATTTTGCTGTAACCTCAGACATTTTTTGAGCGTCTTTAATCGAATATCCGAGTCTTGACCAGTCTGCCGCACCCTGAATAACTTCTTTTGTCGTTACACCTAAACTTTTAGCAGTATCATTTGAACTAAAGTAAAAATTCTTTAACTCACCAGCCGAAGCATTACTTGTTTTCTTTAAATCAACAAGGGCGTCATCAAGTTCAATAACATTATTAACACCAGATTTGATACCGGACATACCGTACATCAAAACACCGGTTACACCAATATATCTTGATAAAGAACCAAGACTGCCTTGAAGAGAACGACCAAACGTTTTCATCAGACCGCCGCTTTTGGCTGCGTTTGCGTTAATTTTAGCAAAATTGGTGTCTATCTTTTCTAACGCAGGAGCAGGTACTTTTCCTCGATTTGCAAGATAATCAAGTTGGCTGGACAAATTTCTTACTTCGCCACCATATTTTTTTGATGCAACCGTACCAGAGTTCATAAAAGTAGCAAGTTGTTTTTGGGTATTTGCAACTGCTTTTTGATTGGCAAACAGCGCCATATCACTATTAACAGTTTTTAAATTATTATGTGCCGAAGCCTGAACGTCATTAAATTTCCTAAACGCTTTTACAAGATTATTAGCACCTGCTTCGCCCTGTGAAGAGTAGGCGGCCATACTTCTTGTAAGATTATCCATTTCGGTAATTTGAGCACCAATTTTACCGCTTTGAACATCTGGATGATCATAATTTAATAATTTTTGTAATTGAGCACGTTGATTTGCAACTTTAGATGTAAATTCACCTGTTTGTACACCTTTTAAAGCCTTTTGATAATCATCAAAATCTCTCTTTGCCTGTTTTTGAATTTCAGACTGG
>CACZIY010000058.1 GCA_902781345.1 Oscillospiraceae bacterium
AGAAACGCTTATTTGAAAAAGAATAAAACTACTTTGCTTAATATTACATATATCGGCGTTTTAACCGCATTTATTGATGAAACAATTCAATTGATACCAACACTTGGCAGAAGCGGCGAAGTAGGCGATGTCTGGATTGATATTTGTGGTTATTTATTAGCCTTTTTAGTAGTTTTTGTTATTTTAATTATTATTAAAAGTTTAAAAAAAGTATTTACAAAATAAGAAAAATATGGTATAATTCTTAATCGGATTTAACAAAATTAAGGAGTGAGTTTATGAGTAGATTGATAGACCATTTTAAAAGATATAAATTTGTTTTATCAGAACTTGTAAAAAAGGGTATTGTTTTAAGATATAGAAGAAGTTATCTCGGCGTTTTCTGGTCCTTGCTTGAACCGCTTTTAACTTCGGTTGTTTTGTATTTCGTATTTAGTGCCGTTTTAGGCAGAGGCGGCTCACCTGAGCATCAGTTAATGACCTATGGTCAGATGACATTTATGGTTTACATTCTTATTGGTAAATTGCTTTATTCTTTTTATAACCAAACAACCAAAGAGTGTACAAGAATTATAAGAAAAAATGCTTCACTTATTAAAAAGGTACATATTCCAAAATATCTTTTTCCGTTGTCGGATATGCTTTTTAATTTTGTGCTTTTCTTAATATCGTTAATCGTTCTTGTTGGTGTTGCGGTTACTTTAATGTTTGTTTCAAATCAACCGTTACCTACTGTTAGAATATTCTTATGTATTATTCCAATTCTTAACTTGGTATTGTTTACTTGGGGTTCAAGCTTGATTTTGGCAACACTTGGTACATTTTTCAGAGATCTTGAATATTTATGGAATGTATTTATGACATTAATGTTCTATGCTTGTGCAATTTTCTATCCGATTAATAAAATTCAAACAAGCCACTATCCTTGGGTTGCTTATATTATGAAAGCTAATCCGCTTTATTGCATTATTACTAACTTCAGACAGTGCATTGCCGGTGATGGTTTATTTGTATATAAAACTTCAAAAGCAGGCGATGTTCTCGCACAAGTTCAATTCAACTATTTGTATGCTTTATATGCGCTTGCAGCCAGTGTAATTTTAATAGTAATTGGTGCAATCGCTTTCCGTAAAAACGAGGATAGATTTATTCTCTACGTATAAAAAAGAGGTATAAAAATGTCAAAAACAGTTTTAAAACTTAAAAATGTCGGAATGAAATTTAATTTAAGTTCCGAAAAGGTTGACAGTTTAAAAGAGTATTTCATTAAATTTGTTAAAAAAGATATTAAGCACGATGAATTCTGGGCTTTAAAGGATATTAACATTGAAGTTAAAAAAGGCGACAGATTGGGTATTTTAGGTCTCAACGGTGCAGGTAAATCTACCTTGTTAAAGGTAATTGCAGGCGTTTACAACCCAACTGAAGGCGATGTTTACAGAAAAGGTGTTATAGCACCGCTTATCGAGCTTGGTGCAGGCTTTGACCCGCAATATACAGGTTCTGAAAATATTTATCTTTATGGTGCTGTTTTAGGCTATTCTAAAAAATTCATCTCAGAAAAATATGATGAAATAGTTAAATTTTCAGAGCTTGAAAAATTTATGGATGTTCCGCTTAAAAACTATTCTTCGGGTATGAAATCTCGTTTGGGCTTTGCTATTGCAACAACTGTTCAACCTGACATATTAATTCTTGATGAAATCTTGTCAGTAGGCGACGCAAAATTCAGAAAGAAGAGCCAGAAAAAAGTTCAAAGTATGTTTGATAAAGGTGTTACTGTGCTTTTTGTTTCGCACAATATCGAACAGGTTAAAGACCTTTGCAACAAGGCAATTTTGCTTGAACACGGCAGAATCATTGCAAGCGGCGATGCTGAAGAAGTTTGCAAAGTTTACGAAGAAAAAATTAATAACTAATAAAAAAAGAGTTGCATTTTTGCAACTCTTTTAAATTATAAAATCACGATACTTTTCAACAACTTCGCCAGGAGTTGTTTTTTTATTTTTTACATAGTTTCTGTGAAAGGTCGAATAAGTATCAAATCCGCATTTTACCGATATTTCTTTCAGCGAGTAATTAGAGTGCTTTAAAAGATGCTCGGCTTCATCACAACGGCGCTTCAAAATCGCTTGATGACAAGTATTTCCTGAAATTCTTTTAACTGTATCATTAATGCATTTTTTTGATAAAAACACATTTTTTGAAATATCTTCAAGTGTAACATTATCAAAAAGGTGAGCGTCAATATAAGACATTATTTTAGCATAATTGCTGTCGTTTTCACGGTATTCAAAAGACTTTTCAGTACGACTGAAGGTATTATTTATTTCGCAAAGAATTTGCAAAATTGCACTTACTACAAAAACTCGGCTTGAGTGCCTGTTTAGCGCTTCAATTAAATTGTCAAAGCCTGATTTTATAGCCTTGTTTTCTAAAGTTTTATAAATTTTCAATCTTTCAGTATTATTAAAAGGCTTTAAAATGTCATAATTTTTATCAAAATTATTAAAAACAGAAGCATTAAAGTTAATTTTCAATGTACTGCCTGAAGTTTCGCAAAAAAACTTTTCACTTGCATTTGCAATATGTATTTCACCTGAATTTGCAATGTAAACACTATCTTTATACTTTATTTTTGCTTTTCCCGAAAGCACGATTAAGATATAATAATCGCTTGTGTTTTTAGGAAATTCATAACCATTTTGCATATAGAGAACATACAAATCTCCTTGCACAAATTGGTTTAAAGAATAGTTTTTGTTCATCAATTCACCGTTTCTGTTAATTTTTTGTTTAATTATAACATATACTTGCTGTTTTTGCAAATAAAACACGCAGTTTTTGCAATTGAATTTTACAAATGTATAATATATAATATATAATATATAATGCAATTAATATATGCATATTTTGTAATAAAAAGGAGACATGTTTTTATGAAAAAGCTATTAGCAATAGTTTTATCAGTTGTTATGGTGTTTGCATTATTCGGTGCAGTTTTGGTATTGGCCGATAATCCTACAACATACAATGTTTTGGACGTAAAAAGCCAAATCAGAACTATCGGTAGAACTGAGGAAGTAAGCAACGGTATTGCTTGTGACTGGACTGCAAGCGGTCTTGAATTTAATGCTATTTGTTCAGGCGATATCGCAGTTAAAACAACATCAACTTGTGTGGACCAAGGTAGTTTAGGTACTTATAACAAAGACTGCTACTTTACCGTTTACATTGATGATGTTCGTCAAGACTATCGTGTTCGTACTATGGACGGAACTTTTACATTTAACATTGCAGAAGGTCTTTCGCAAGGTACACACAAAATTAAAATTGTAAAAGAAACCGAAAGAAATAATGCTCTTGTAACATTTAATTCAATTGTTTTTGACGGTACTTTTGGTGAAAAACCGGCAAATCAACCTTATGTATTTGAGTTTATAGGCGACTCTATCACATGCGGTCACAGTGCTGTTTCAACAGGTGGCGATAGCATGGCTGCAAGAAAATCCAGCGGTACAAGAACTTATGCGTACCTTACTGCTGAGAACTTTAATGCAGAAGCGAGAATTACTTCAATTTCTGGCGGCTCGATGACTTCGCTTTATACTGCTTACAACAAATTGAATCGTACAGATGATGATTATGATTTCTCACTTGCAAAACCTAACGGTGTAGGTATTTCATTGGGCACTAATGACGGTGAAAGAACAGTTGATTATTGGCAAAACAATATTAAAAAGTTTGCAGATGCAATTCGCGGCGGATACGATGATGACAACATTCCGATTGTTATGATTGTTAATGTTATGGACAACGGGGATAATCTTCGTAAGAACATTGCAAATGCTATTAAAAATCTGTATGATACAGATTCATCAAAATATGATAAAATCTTTATCACATCTGCAAACGGCTTTACAGGCGGTCATCCAAGACAAAATATTCACGAAAAAGCATCAAGAATACTTACTCGTGATTTTGTTGAGTTTGGTATTATGCCAGCTAGTGCTTTAAGAGCAGATGCTACAGCAGCCTTAACCGAAAATTCGCCTACTTATGCAACAATTAACTCAATGAATAGTGTTGTTTCGGTAGGCGGCAGTTATTCTTCTGCAATTTCAGGTACAATAGTTGACCCGCTTGACCCTGCAGACGAGGGCAACGCTTCAGCACACGCTGTTAAATATACAGCTGACGGTACTCAATCTGCCACTCTTTCTAACAATAACACTCAAGTTAAATTCGGTACGGCATATAATGAGAATTATAAATCAAAAGGTATTTCTTTCTATATCAATTATAAAGATACTACCGATTATACCGGTGTAGAATCACCTACATATTCAAATCCGAAAATTGTCATTTCTTATGCTGATAAATATGTAAAAATTCCTATAACGGTTGAACAAGGCGTTACACAAAAAGTAGAGTTTAATTGGATTAATTGTCAAAGCACTTTAAACTATTTCTATAAACAAACTTATCAAAACGCCGGTAGCTTTAATGTTTCGCTTGAATTGACAGGTGAGTGCGAATGCACTATTGATAATATTAGAAATGAACTTAATACTTATTCTGTTTCATCAAATTCTAACAGAGCATATACCTATTCAATGGATTGCAATTATGAAGTAATAGGCGTTACTGAAAACTATGAGCCTACAACTTCTACAACTACCACAACCGAGCCTGTTCCTGGTTCATCTTATACTTTCAAGTTTGACCCTAACAACTGTGATTTTACATACACTTCATCAGGTATGTCGGTTGTTCAATATGATGATACAGTTAACAGTATTAAATATTTAAGAGCAAATGATGTTACAGTTGGCGGAAAATTAACCTTTACAACAAAACAAGATATAGCTGCAGGCGATTACAAAGTACAAATTCTTTCTCGTACCCTTACAAGCGGCAGAGCGGTATTTACTGCAACTATTGGAGAAAACAGTACTACATTAAACACAAATACAGATTATGAAGTAGCAAAAGTAATAGATTTGTTTGATAGTGTAACTGTTGATGAAGCAGGTAAATTAGTGCTTGATTTAACAGCTACATCAACCGGTAATTTGTTCTTATATCAATTACGCTTAACACCGGTAGGTTCTGCTCCTGCTCAAACTGTTTACAATTTTGAAGCAGAAGATGTTTACTCAACAGCAAGCGCAACATATTCAGGTGGACTTATTACAGGTAGTGCTTCTGATACGAGTGTAGGTACTCAAACTTATGTTCAACATGCTGGCAGTAATGCAAGTCCTGCAGTCGGTCAATACTTTACACTTAACCTTACAGGTTTAACTACTGGTGAATATAAAGTTGAATTCCTTTCAAGATGTACCGATGGTAGAAGTGCTTATACAGTAGCAGGTTATGATTCTACAAATGTATCACAAGCATTAGGTACAGTTAAATTCTATGAAGGCCAATCAAAATATTTGGTATCAGGCAATACATATTATTGCAGACTTCCTGTTCCGACTAACGCAGTTGTTTCAACAGGTACAACATTAAAACTTGTTCTTACACTTTCAGAACTCAAATCTATGGGTACTTGGATTGATAAAGTTGTATTAACAAGAGTTGGCGATTATAATGGTGAAGCTCCAACCCAGCCTTCTTCAACCGAGCCTTCTTCAACAGAACCAACCGAACCTTCAACAGAGCCTACAACAGTTCCGACAACACCGGGCGAAATGAGTTTAACTTACAGCGATGTTGCATTTGTAAACGGTAAATGGTTTGGCGGTACTGTTGTAGCAGGTAATGCAAATACTGATTATCTTGCAGGTATAACACGCAACGGTTTCCATGCAGGAGATAAAATATTTGGCTTTAGATTTGACTCTTCAATTTTTGATTTAAACCCTACAAGAATTGAATTTGTTTTGAGAGCAACAGGAAGCAGTTTTAAAACTAACTATTCGGCGTACAGTACTTCAGCCGGAACAGGTTGGCAGTATTCTGAACTTTATAACGCTTCGGCAAAACATGCAACCGGTTGGCAAACAATAAGCACTACCGGAACTACTCTTGCTCTTGATTTAACAAACGCTTCTAACGCTGATATCGTTGAAAACGGTTACAACTATTTCTGGATGAGTGGCAGGAATGGCGATACTAACAGTTCTGTAACAGGTATTTATCTTGATTCATTTACAGTTTATTATCCGGCTCCTGTAGAAAGCCCTGTTTCAACTGATGACAGAGCATCTATCAGACTTAACAATCCTACAGGTATTCGTTTCTTTACAACAATTGATACAGATGCAATTGAAGCACTTAATACAAACAGTGAAGAGGTTGAATATGGTACACTTATCGGTCCTGAAGATAGAATAGGCGATGAACTTACTATTGATGATGTTACTGCCAGCAATGCAGTTAATGTTAAATATACATCAAGCGCTTGGTATTCAGATAACACTTTTGTAGGTTCAATCGTAAATGTAAAGGCTAAAAACATCGCAAGAAGTTTTGTAGGTCGTGGATATGTTAAAATTGGTGACACTTATTACTATTCAGAAGGAAGCGCAACTCGCTCATTAGCACAAGTAGCTTATAATTATAAAAATGACGCTAACAGCGGATACAGCTTGCTTGAGAATTCTTTGAAATCACAGGTTGACGCTTGGGCTGAACAGTATTCATAATTAATTTGATTGTTAGTAATTTTTTTCATATTTCCTTTTTACCAAAGCAACAGCCGTCGAAGTTTCCTTCGGCGGCTGTTGCGATTTTTTATTTAATTAAATTTTTTAAATCTGCTGAAGTGTATTTGTATTTTTTATTGCAAAAATGACAATCAACTTCGGTAATTTCTTGCTCGTTTGCAAGCTTTAAAATCTCATCTTTTCCGATTGATTTTAAAATTTTATCTGTTCTTTCTTTTGAGCAATCACATTTATAAGAAATTTCGTGTTCTTCAAGCACTTCTACTTCAAACTCACAAAGCACTCTTTTTACAATATCTAAAATGCTTTTACCTTCAGATAACATTGATGTTACACTTGGCAAATCTTTTAACCCTTTTTCGATTAAATCAGCGGTGTCATCGCCCGCAGCAGGCAGCATTTGTATAATAAATCCGCCTGCCGAATTAATGCTTAAATCGGGATTGATTAAAACGCCTAATGCACAAACAGTCGGAATTTGCTCTGACTCAACAAAATAAGCGGCAATATCTTCGGCAATTTCGCCTGAAACTAACTGAATTGCACCGTTATAAGGCTCTTTTAAACCAATATCTTTTGAAACAAAAAGCGTGCCGTTGCCAATAGCTGTTCCGACATCAAGCTTGCCCTTGCGTTTTTCAGGAATATCAACCATAGGGTTTAAAACAAAGCCTTTCGGGTTGCCGCTTGAGTCGCTGACAGCGGTAAGACCGCCTGCTTCACCATCACAATCTATTTTAACAGTTATTTTGCTGTTTTCGCCTTTTAAAACACAACCCATCATAGAAGTTGCGGTAAGAAGTCTGCCCAATGCAGCAGTCATAACAGGGTAGGTTTTGTGGTAATCAACTGCAGTTTGAACAATATCGGTAGTATCAGCACAAACCGCGCTGACAAGCCCGTCAGAAGTTATACATCTTATTATTTTTCCCATTTTTAAAACCTCAGAATTTGTTTTTAAATATATTATACCGCAAAAAACACAATTTTCAAGGTTTTTGGTAATAAATAATAAAATTTAAAAAATAAATTTAGTTAGAATAACAGTAGTAAATAGTTTTGGTTTTTGGTATAATTATTGTGGAGAAAAAGAAAGAGAGAAAAAACTATGAAAAGAATTTTATCAATCGTTTTGATTTGTGTACTTGTATGTTGTTGTTTTGTTAATGTAAGCGCAGCAAGTGTTATGCGTGGCGATGTTAATAATGACGGCAACTATGACACACTCGATTATTTGTTAATGCGAAAAGCGTTAGCCGAAAACAAAGTTGTCGATTTGTCATTTTATGATGTAAACGACGACAAAACCTTTAATTTGTCTGATATTAATGCTTATGCAAAGTATTTAATTAAAACAGGCAGTTTAAAGATTGACGAATCTGCTGGTTGGAACACCCTTTACGACTGGGAAAATGAAACCGCAGGTGTAAAACCGAGTTCTAATGTTGTTAATAATAATACCGAGTTTTCTGTTCAAAAATTATCGAGATATTCGTTAGAAAACAACAAAAACATTTCGAGCAATAAAGCGCTTGCGCTTTATTCTTATGGTTTGGTTGACTACTCAGAACAAAAACAAGAAAAAGAAAGAGGCACAAATCCGACAACAAAGGAAGAAAACTCTTATATTAATACAGCAAATATGCTTACTAATGCAACTAATTTAAGAGTTACTTTAAGCACCGCAAAAACTGATGAATCGCAATTCTTCTGTGCATACATTGGCTGTCAGGTAGGAAACAAGCATTATTTTTATAAAATTGATAACACTTCTTATAAAAATGATTTTGGCTATTTCTACTTTGTAGGAAAAAAGTTTACTCGATTTATTAACGGTAATAGATTTACTTATCTTAATGAACCAGAAACAAAAGTTTTAACAAAAGATGATGTTAAAAATATCAAAAAAATTGACTTTTGGATTGAAGCACAAAAAACTTCAACACCGCTTATTATTGATGATATTGAGTATTTTGACGGCTCAAATGGTTATGATTCAACTGTTGAAGATAATTCTTTACCTGTAACACAAGAAGAAGTAAATGACGGAACTCAAAAATATTTGGCGATTGCTTTTGATGACGGTCCGCAAAAATTTGATACATACAGCATAGGAACAAATTACGATCCAAGTCAAGTAACAAATGAATATTATATGAAATACTATATGGATTTAGCGGCAGAGTATGGCGCTCATTTAACTTTCTTCTTACAAGGCAGCAAGTTAAATGCTGATTCAGTTAGTATTCTTCAAAGGGCGGTAAATGAAGGCCACGAACTTGCTAATCACACTTGGTCGCATACCAGATTAACTTCATTAAGTGATGATAAAATCGTTAGTGAGGTAAAACAAGTTGATGATTGGCTTAATACTAATATCGGCGTTAAAACTTCATTTATTCGTTTCCCGTTTTATGATACAAACAGCAATGTAAAAAATGTTATAAATCAAAACTGTCCTAATATTAAAGCATCAATCGCAGGTGATTGCCCTAGTGACTTTAACTATACATCGGTTGATTATCGTAAATGGTATTATAAAGGCTTTGTAAAAGACGGAACAATCACTTTAACCCACGAAAATATTATTGATAATGTTGAAGTGGTTAGATGGCTTCTTGATTACTATTCAAAATTAGGTTATCAGTTTGTTACCGTTTCCGAATTATTTGATATAAAGGGAGTAACACCAAGCGTTTTAAACAGCGACTATTATACTGTAAAATGATTTTCAAAAAGTTAGATATTAATGATAAAGAAAAACTGAATATATATTTTCAAAAGAATACTCGTAGATGCTGTGAGTATTCTTTTGCCTGTAATTTTATCTGGCAGGATATGTTTAATTATTCTTATGCGATAATTGAAAACTGCTATGTTGCGAGATTTAAGCGAGAAAGCGGTTTTGTTTATAATCTGCCGTTAGGCGAAAATGAAAATGTTATAAAAGCGATAAAAACGATTTTGAATTTTGATAAAACCGCTGTTTTTCGTGCTATTGAGCAAGAAAATATCTCGCTTTTAAAAGAGAATTTGGGCGATATTTTCGAGTTTTCATACAGTCGAAACGAAAGCGATTATATATATCTATCTGAAAATCTGATTAATTTGCAAGGCAAAAAATATCAGTCAAAACGAAATCTTATAAGGCGTTTTAATGATAATCCCGATTGGGTTTATGAAGATATTACAAGAAACAATGTTCGTGAGTGCATAAGATTAAATCTTTTGTGGGGCGATGAGCGTAATATCAGCGTTTTGCCTGATTTAAGAAAAGAAATTGCCGCTGCAAACACCGCTTTGGCTTATCTTGAAAAGTTAAACTTAAAAGGCGGACTTTTACGGCAAAACGGTGAAGTTATCGCGTACAGTATCGGCGAAAGATTGAGTGATGATACTTTTGTTGTGCATTTTGAAAAGGCGAAAGACGATATAAAAGGCGCATATCAGGTGATAAATAATGAGTTTGTAAAGCACAATTGTGATGGCTTTAAATATGTTAACAGGGAAGAAGACGCTGGCGAGGAGGGACTTCGCAAAGCAAAGCTTTCTTATCACCCTGAAATTATTTTAAACAAATATGAGGCAAAGTTAAAATGTTAAGCAGTGTTTTAGAAAAATCAACCTGCAAAAATTGCAGGTTTTGTTGTGAATTTGAAAAGGCGGACGAATGGGAAACGCCGATAATTAATGAACATTTGGCAAATTTACTAAAACAAAAAGGTGTAAAGGTTAAAAAGCAAAATAACAACTACACTTTCGACCTTGAATTTAAGGAAAATGAAGTTAAAAAATGTCCGTTTTTAAGCGAAAACGGTTGCGGTTTAGATGATGAAAATAAACCGTTTGACTGCAAAATCTGGCCGCTAAGAATAATGAAAAAGCAAGATAAAATATATCTCACCCTTGCAAAAACTTGCCCAGCTTTTGAAAAAGATGATAAAAGAATAATAGATTTATCTTTAAATCTTTTTGAAACAATTAAACTATACGCAAAAAACAATAAGGGCGCAATAAAAGAATATTCGCCCGATTATAAAATTATAAAAGAAATGGAGTTATGATGAAAATTTTCAGATTAATTATTTTTATAGTAGCAATTGCATTAATTCTTTGGCTTTTAGCACCGTTATACAAAGGTGTAGTGCATATAGGAATGCTTTATCCTTTGCCGATTTTGGCGGCAGTGGCTTATTTTGCCCAAAATCCTGAAAAACTAAAATATTTGTTTTCACAACACAAAGCAATTATGATTGTCATTACAAGTTTAGTTTGCATTGCAAGTGTCTTTGCTTTTTCAGTTATCGGTGTTTGTTTGCGTTATGCAAATGTTTCGCCCGAAAAAAATCAAACTGTGATTATTTTAGGCTGTCAGGTAAGAGGCAAAACGCCAAGCTTAATGCTTTATGATAGAATGAATGCGGCAATTGAATACCTTAATGAAAACCCTGAATCTGCGGTTGTTTGCTCTGGCGGACAGGGAAGCGGTGAAGAAATTTCTGAAGCTGAGGCAATGAAAACATACTTATTGAAAAAAGGTATTGAAAAAAGCAGAATTTTTGTTGAAGATAAATCTTTAAATACTAATGAAAACATAGCGTTTTCAAAAGAGGTTATTGAGAAAAACAAACTAAACCTATCAGTTGCGGTTGCGACTGACGGTTTTCATCAATTCAGAGCAAACCGCTTTTGCAAGAAAAACGGGTTAGATAATACCGCTGTTTGTTGCAAAACTCG
>CACZIY010000059.1 GCA_902781345.1 Oscillospiraceae bacterium
AAGCGTTCTTTTTAATTTTATTTACTTTATTATGGGGTAAAGCTGAATAGTATTACCACCGTCAACTACCAATTCAGCGCCTGTAGTATTTCTTGCGTGTTCGGCGAAATACCACACTGCATCGGCAACATCACTGCCGACAGCGACATCGCCTATCGGTGTAAATCTCGACGGTACATCTTTATAAAATTCAGGATTTTTCTCCCATCTGTCTGTTTTAATCATACCTGGTAAAACTGCATTTACACGAATATTGTATTTTCCTAAATCAAGTGCCATTGCCCTCATCATACCGAGTTGACCGCTTTTTGATGCAGAATAAGCAATTCTATCAGGAATGGCCCTGTAGGCTGTGTTAGAATTAATAAAAACAATGCTTCCTCCACCTTTTTCTTTCATTCTTTTGGCGGCATGCTCGCAAAGGCAATAATTCCAAGCCATATTTGTATTTATGACTTTCATAAAATCGGTAAGCGGATTTTTAAAAGCCTTAATGCCTAAACCTTGGTCGGCGGCGTTTAAAACAAGAGTTTTTACAAAAATATCTTTTTTATCGAGGTCGTAGAATAACTCTTCTACGCTTTTTTCATCAACAGTGGTTTCGTTTATCAGCGAATCAATAGTATAACCTATAATACTGACATCGGGAAATTCTTGTTTATACGCTTTTTCTGCTTTTTTTACACTGTCAGCATTTCTGCCTGTAAACACAACATTTTGGCTTTTAGAAGCGAATTGTTTTACAATATCGACACCTGTGTTTTTACAAGCACCTGTTACTAATACAGCGTTTTTCATTGTTTTTCAATCTTGTCAAATACTCTGACGAAATCGACTATAAAAGCGTCATCTTCAAACTTTTCGCCGACTTTTATCGGGTCAGGGGTTAAATGGCGATAGCCTTGAACTTCGGTTGTCAGTAAAATAAATTGCGGTACTTGCGATACAGTTTTATTTGCTCTTGAAATCACTTTACCGTCGCAGTAGAAAGTGTAACCGTCAGGTTGCCAATCCATACCGAAATAGTGCCAGTCGTCATCGGTTTTGTCAAGATTATACTTAACTCTGCCTTCTTGTTTTAGCTGGCTGCTGTAACCGCCGTAAATATTGCCTGTTGTTGCAACACCTTTTTCAAAGCACTCCATAATGTCAGATTCAACGCCACACCACTCAGCTTCGTATCTTGCGCCGATTGATGGTGATTGAGTCCAAAAGGCACTCCACATTTCTTCAGGCTTTTTCTGGAATTTGCAACGACATTCGTAATAGCCGAAGCGATGAACAAATTTTGGCGCTTCTAATTCGCCAAGCGGCCAAAAGTTTTGGTCGGTTGCCCAACAGCCTTTTGAGTCTTTATCTTTTGGAACATCAAAAGAGTTGCAACCTGTTTGAAGTTGCGGTGAAACATAGTAGCCGTCTTTTTCAACTCGGTGCAATTCAATGTGGCTGTTTCCGTCTAAAACAATACCCTCATCGGTATAAGCACTCCAAGGTTTAGCCCAGAAATTCAAGCGAAAATCCCATTTTGTTCTGTCAAGCTCATTTCCGTCAAATTCATCTGCCCAAACCAATTTCCATTCGCCGTCAGGCAAAAAACTCGGTTCGTGGTCTTTTACTTCAAATTTGTTCATAATTTTCTCCTTAATAATAAAATTCAGTTTTTGCTGGTCTTATATTTGTCAAATCACCATTATAATGTCGAAGTGTGTGAGGTTTATAAGGGTGATTTAAACATTCGTTTTCATCAATTTCAATGCCAAGTCCCGCTTTTGACGGAATAGTAATATAACCGTCTTTATATTCAAGATGTTCATTTGTTATTTTCTTTCGCCAATCAACATCGGAATACATAATTTCTAAAATGCAGAAATTGGGGCAAGAAGCTGCTAATTGCAATGTTGCCGCATTGGCAACAGGCCCCGATGGATTATGAGGTGCAAACGGAATATATCTGCATTCCGCTTCGGCGGCTATTTTTTTAAGTTCCATAATACCGCCTGCGTGCGAAATATCAGGTTGAATATAGTCTGCCGCCATTTTATCAAACATATTTTTGTAATCCCAGCGGCTGTATAATCGCTCGCCTGCGGCAATGGCAACAGGTGATTTTTCTTTTACCATTTTTAATGCGTCAAGATTATCGGGTGGAACAGGCTCTTCAAAAAACATTGGTTTAAACTGTTCAAGTTCTTTAGCAATTTTTATGCCAGTCGGAATATTAAACCTGCCGTGTCCTTCAATAAGTAAATCAATGTTATTGCCAACTGCTTCTCTTACCGCACCAACGCATTTTAATGCTTTATCGAGTTCTTGATTTGAAATATTTAGATAGTTTTTGCCAAACGGGTCCCATTTCATTGCGGTAACACCACGCTCTACCGCTTTTTTTGCGGCAGCGGCAAATTCTTCTGGTTCTTTTGCCCCTGCAAACCAGCCGTTTACATAAATTCTTACTTTATCATTAATTTTTCCGCCAAGAAGCGTATAAACAGGTACATTAAGGTGCTTGCCTAAAATATCCCAAAGTGCAGTTTCAACCGCCGAAAGCGCAGACATAAGCACAGGGCCGCCTCGCCAATATGCATCACGATAAATATTGTGCCAATGCTTTTCAATATCTAACGGATTTTTGCCGACAAGATATTCTTTAATATGTTCAACAGCACCTATTAAAGCCTTTTCTTTATATTCGAGTGTAGCCTCGCCGACTCCGCTTATGCCTTCATCAGTATAAACTTTTACAAACACCCAATTAGTTCTGAAACAGTCAACCGCAAAAGTTTTAATATCTGTAACTTTCATTATTTTTCCTCCGAGTCTTGACCTTTTGTTGTGTTTATTGTATAATAAATTTTATCAAAAAACTATGCTAATCTTACTGTTTTTATTTGAAATCTTATTATTTTGGTGATTTTATGGAAATTGTTTTGCCCCAAATTGCAGCAATAGGAATATTTAATTCAAGTTTAATAATGAGCGATAATACTGTTTCAAAACCAAGAAAAACGGCTATGTTTGAAATAGAGATTCCTATACAAGACGGAGGAATTTCTTTTGTTGGCGAGCAAAGTATGCCAATAAAGAAAAATATGATTATTTGCATAAAGCCAGGACAGAAGCGTCATACAAAAACACCTTTTAAATGCTATTATATTCATATGATGCTAAACAAAGGGGCTTTGTATGAAAAATTAATGGAGTTGCCTGATTTTATTTTGACTGAAAAAAGAGAAAAATATATTGAAATTTTTAAATCGCTTTGTGAGCATTATGACTCATCACTTGATAATGATGTTATTTTATTGCAAAGTTTAATTTTAAAGTTATCTTATTTTTTAATTGGCGAGGCTCAAAAGAATAAGCATTATCAAAACGGTAAAAACTCTCATCAAGAAACTATCGAAAAGGTAATAAAATACATTAATAATAATCTAACCGAAGATTTATCGCTAAACGCTGTTGCAGAATATGCTGGTTTCAGCACAATTCATTTTCACAACTGTTTTAAATCGGGAGTAGGTAAAACTTTAAGAGATTATGTCGAAGAACAGCGAATAAAAAAGGCGGTCAATATTCTGATATCGACTGACAGAACATTAACCGATGTTGCTTATGAATGTGGCTTTTCATCGCAAAGTTATTTTAGTCTTGCTTTTAAACGCAGAATGAAAATGACACCGAGAGAATATGTTAAAGAAGTAATAAAACGCTACGAAGCGGAATAAAAAAAGCCTCAGGGTTGAAAAAATCAACCTTGAGGCTTGAATTTTAATTATATTTTTACATTTGCTCAGGGGAAGTGATTTTTAATAAATCAAGAACATTTTTAATAACAGTTTTGGTAGCAACGCAAAGGTTAAGACGAGCAGCTCTCAAATTTTCTTCAGCATTTTTTACAGGGCAAGCGTTGTAAAACTTGTGGAAAAGCGTTGCGAGCGTTACTGCATAACGAGTAATGATTGAAGGGTTATACTCTTTCGCCGAATTGATGATTTCGCCAGTGTATGCGGCGATATGGCGAATAAGCTCACGCTCTTCAGGTGCATTCAAGCAATCTAAGCTTTCGGCAGAAAGCTCTTTTGGCTCAATGCCTTGCGCCTTTAAATTGCGTAAAATTGAGCAAATTCTTGCGTGTGCATACTGAACATAATAAACAGGGTTATTAGAATCTTCGCTGACAGCCAAATCAATATCAAATTCAAGGTGCGAATTCGGCTCTCTTAAATTAAAGAAAAGTCTTGCCGCGTCAATCGGCACTTCCTCTAAAAGTGTTGCAAGCGTAATCGCTTTACCCGAACGCTTTGAAAGTTTATAGGTTTCACCGTTTTTAACAAGGCGTACCATTTGCATAATAAGCATTTCAAGTCGATTAGGGTCAACACCGAGCGCTTGCATTGCGGCTTTCATTCTCGGAATATAACCGTGGTGGTCAGCGCCCAAAACATCAATCGCTTTATCAAAACCACGAGTTACCAATTTGTCATAGTGGTAAGCAATATCAGGCACAAAATAGGTAGGAATACCGTTATCTCTGATTAAAACACGGTCCTTTTCATCGCCAAAATCGGTAGATTTAAACCATAATGCACCGTCTTTTTCAAAGGTATGTCCACTTGCAACTAATTTTTTGACTATGTCTTTAACCGCACCGGAATTGTGAAGTTCTGACTCGTGATACCAGCGGTCATATGTAATTCTGTAAGTTGCAAGGTCATCTTTTAATTTTTGAATGTTTTTAGGAAGTGCAAAATCACAAAGAGCGCTTCTGCGTTCTTCGCTGGTTGCATTTACAAATTTATCGCCGTAAATTTCCTTAAATGCTTTTGCGTGTTCTGTAATATCTTCGCCAAGGTATGCATCCTCAGGCATTTCAATAGAGCTGTCAAAAAGCTGTAAATATCTTGTTTCGAGCGAGGTTTTAAATTTTTCAATCTGATTACCTGCATCATTAACATAAAACTCACGAGATGCTTTGTAGCCTGCGGCGTTCAAAACTGAAGCCAAGCAGTCGCCCAATGCACCGCCACGAGCGTTACCAATATGCATAGGACCTGTAGGGTTTGCCGAAACAAACTCAACTAAAACGCTTTCATTTTTACCAAAATCGGATTTACCGTAATCAGCGCCCTTTTGCTCAACATCTTTCAAAATATCGCTGTAATAGCGGTCGGAAAGAGTGATATTAATAAAGCCGGGACCTGCAATTTCAACCGATTTAATGTAGGTGTTTTCGGTATTTAAATTTTTAACAATCGCTTCGGCAATTGCTCTTGGTGCTGTTTTAAAAGCCTTTGCGCTAACCATTGCAGCGTTTACAGCATAGTCGCCGTGTGAACGGTCATTTGGAATTTCAACCTTAAACTGGGGAATTTCAGCTTGTGCTAATTCACCGCTATTTTGAGCGGTAATAATAGCGTTTTTAACCGTTTCTATTATTTGATTTTCAACTTGCATTACCTTTGTTGACATAGTATTGTTATTTCTCCAATCTATTTAAAATGTAAATTCAACTTCAACTTCAAAATCAGTCGGCTCATCGGATAAATCGGGCAGATGATAATGTGCCGAAATACTGCCGCCAGATTTGTGAGTTATAAACTCAGCTTTTTTACCGATAACGGTAAAAGTATTTTCTTCACCCATAATACCAAGCAATTTTTCGTTTTCTACAACGGGAATTTTTAGCGAATAGATAGAGCTTTGACGAGAAAGCATAATCTTATTCTCGGTAATAATAAAGGAAGTTTTAGTTTGCTCGCTGTCGGTAAAGGTTATCAGCGTTCTGCCGTCTTTGCTTTTAAAAACGCCTTCACCTTTTAAAACGCTTACAGGGCTCGAAGAAGAAATTGTAGTAATTTTTAGTTTAATTTTCTTGTTTTCCATAATCTTCAATTCTAATTTGTTTTGCCTTTAAATCTTCATTTGTGTTTAAAAACAATTTTGCTGTTTTTAAAAAGCTTTCAGGTGTATCAGAAACATAATAATTTCTTGTAGGTTCTTTTTCGCTGTTGTTAAGCATATTATTATTTTTAAGATACTGGGCCGCCTCTTTTGCACAAGCACCGCCTGAGCTTATAAGCGTAACACCTTCACCCATAACCTTGCCGATTATTTTAGAAATAAGCGGGAAATGAGTACAGCCTAAAATAAGCACATCAACGCCTTTTTCTTTAAGCGGTTGTAAGTAACGCTGAGCAGTTTTGATAGTGATTTCATCATTTTCATCAACCCAGCCCTCTTCAACTAATGATACAAACATTGAACAGGCTTTTGCGTAAACCTCAATATCTTTATCAATGCTTTGAATTACCTTTTTATAAGAACCACTTGCAACGGTGGTGGCTGTGCCGATTACGCCAATTTTTTTGTTTTTTGTAGCGGCAACTGCTTGTTTACAAGCAGGCTCAACAACGCCTAAAAAAGGTACGCCTAAATCTTTACCTGTATCATAAGCGACCGAAGAAACAGTTCCGCAAGCGGCAATTACCATTTTAACATCATTTTCAAGCAAAAAGCTTTCATCTTGCTTAGCATACTTTAAAATGGTGCTTTTGCTTTTTGTACCGTAAGGAACTCTACCCGTATCGCCAAAATAAACAATATTTTCGTTCGGCAAAATATCTATTAACTCTTTTACAGCGGAAAGTCCGCCAAGTCCTGAATCAAAAATGCCGATAGGGCGGTTATCCATAAAAAAGCCCCTTTCTTAAAATTTCATACAGAATTATTTTACCATATTATCAGTAAACTTTCAACTGTTTTTATCATTATTAAATAGCGTTATTATTTAAACAATATTTATTCGTTAAAATGAACAAAAAAAGTATGTATAATTGTTAAAACTGTAAAATATGTTGATTATTTAGCTTTTTTTATTGAAACAATCAATTATATATGTTAAAATATTATAGCAAGTAACTATTAAATTTAATAGTTAAAAATTATATTCTATTGAGGAGAGAATATTATGAAAAGATTTCTTTCGATTATGCTTGCTTTATTGTTGGTATTTTCATTTATTCCTGCAACAGCGCTTGCTGATGAAAATACAGTGGCAACAATAGGGGAAGAAAAGTACGACTCACTTTTCGGTGCTGAGGGTGCTTTAGCCGCAGCAAAGAATGGTGATACAATTGTTTTGGTAAAGGACTCATTAGATGAGGAAGCTGATACTGTAACAATTGATGGCAACATTACGCTCGATTTAGCGGGTAATACAATTGTACAATTAAAAAGCAATCCTATTTTCATTGTAAATGGTAAATTGGTTGTTAGAAGTACAGTTGACGGTGCTGGTGAAGAGAATACTGCTAAAAAAGCAAAATTCTTCAACACAGGTACAGTTGCAAAAATTGCAACCGCTAATGCTACATTTGATGCAAGTAATGTTGATTTCAGAAATACTAAAAATGCAGCATTATATGGCGAGAATTTGCTTGAAGGTCATTCTTGGCGTTCAGGTCATTACGCAAGTAATAATGGTGTTTATCAATCTTACGCATCAAGAGTTTGTTTAGACAAGGTTATTGATGTTGAAAAAGGTGAAACTTATTCTTATGACACCGGTAACTCATCATATAAATTTATCGTTCGTGGTTATGATGCAAGCGGTAATTTCAAGAGCAGTGTAATCAACGCTTCAAGCGGCACATTAACAATTAACGATAATTGCGTTAAGCTTGGTGTTTCATTGTATGAAAATGTAACACTTGCTATGATTGATAACGGTACTGTTAAACCTACTATTAATAAAGTTGGTGCGTCATACGCTTCAACTGGTACAACAGGTAAATTTATTGATGTAACAGTTGATGGTGTTACAGTTAAAATGGATAATTGTGCAACAAGTATTGATACTTGGGCAACAGATTATTATACATTTGACAAAGGCGTAACATTTGATGTTAAAGATTCTGCTTTTGAAATGCCTAACCTCGGTGGCGTACCTGGTATGCAACTCAACAGCGATGGTATTCACGGTACATTTAAAAACACAAGCATTACAGGCAGCAACAGAGCAACTTGCTCTATTTCAAAAACATCTGAAGAAGGCTTGACTTTTGATAATTGTACTTTCAAGGGTTCGGGCGATTCAGGCTCTGCTTTGACAGTTAACGGCGGTATTGTTAATTTAACAAACGGAACAACTCTTAACGGTTCTTCAAGCGCTAAAAGTGTTCTTTCAATTTCTGGCGGTACTGTAACTGCTGATGATGTTAAACTTATTAACAATGGCGTAAATGCTGCAAGTTACCTTCTTATTTATAAAAACGGTGGTACTTTCAAATTAGGTAAAGCTACTCTTACAAGATCTATTAAAGAGAGCAAACCTGCAGGTGCTTTCGTTGCAGATAACAGCATTACAACATTGTATTCATACTTGAATGACGGTTACGCTGTATATTCAAGCAGCGAAACTTCTACTGATACAATTCAAGAAAGAACTGCTGATATTTCATCATATCAATCAGTTTATGTTGATGTATGCGGACATTACTGTACTTCAGCTCAAGGTACAAGCACAACTTGTGCTTATTGCGGTGCTGAAAACGCAGATATTCAACATGATTATTCAATAATTAAAGATAATGAAGATTCACACTGGTATGTATGTGCAATTTGTGATAGCGTAAGCTTGCCTGAAGCTCATAAAGGCGGAACAGCTACTTGTACTAAAAAAGCAGTTTGCGAAGTTTGTAAGAGAGAATACGGCGAGCCAAACGGTCATACTTGGGGCGATTATACAGTTGACGAAACTAAGGGTTGTGAACACAACACAGTTAAAGTCAGAGAATGTTCAGTTTGCCACGAAAAAGATTATGACTATTCACAAGCACAAAATGTAGAAGTAACTCAACAAGCAGTTGCTCCTGATTGTACCCAAAAAGGTTATACACAAGAAACAAAATGTACTGAATGTGGTAAAACCATTCAAGAAAGAACAGAAATCGAAGCTCTCGGACACGACTGGGGCAATGAAGTTGTTGATAAAGAGCCTACTTATGTAAAAGTTGGTTCTGCTCACAGAGATTGTAAGAGATGTGACGCAGTTGATAAATACGATTTACCTGTTAAAAAGATTCCAGCAAAATATGCATTTGCAGTTACTGATGCTGATGGCGATGTAACAAGCGAAGACCAATTGTTCACAAGCTTCGCTGATGCAATTGATGCTATTGAAGCAGGTAGCACAATCTTAGTAATGAGAGATTTTTCAACCGGTGAAACACTCACAGTTGATAAAGCATTTACACTTGATTTACAAGGTCATAGCTTTACATCTGCAAATACAAACGGAGTTATTAAAACAACTGCTGATTTCAAGTTGATTAGTTCTTCACTTGAAAGAGCAAATGTAACATTTAACAAAGCATTTATTGTTTCTTCTGCTACTGTTACAATTGATAATGTAAAAGCAATTGCATCAACAGCAGGTTCAATTTTCAATTCAACTGCTGCAACTGCTAAATTTGTTGTAACAAATTCTGTAATCGGTAAAGATGATGTTTCAGGTTTCTCAGTTACAACTCCTTGCGAGCTTGATATTTCAGATTCTGAAATTCGAGGTTGTGCAACATTTAATAACGCAGGATTATTCGGCGTTATTAAAAACACAAAATTCTATAGAAACAATAATGTTTGTGCAGATATTAAAAATACTTCAAGCGAAGGTATTGAATTACAAAATTGTAATTGTTCACAAGGCGGTTGGGACACAACTGTTTTCAATGCTACCGGCGGTAAATGTAAATTAACAGGTGGCACAGTTATTGATGGTAATAATAGAGTAAATACAGTTTTATATGTATCTAATGCAACAGTTGAAATCAACGATGCTACTATTAAAGGCGATAAAAGTGATGGTACCAGCAAAAAATTAATCAACTTTGCATCGGGTACTGTTAAGGTTTATAAAGCTAAATTTGAATTAGGTACTAACAATAGTCAAAGCTTAGGTCTTATTACAAACAGCGATGCTGTATTGAAAGGTTTCTTAGCAGAAGGTTGTTGCTTATATAAAGGTGCAGACGCAACAGAAGAAAATGCCTATAGATATGATGATGCAGGTTTCGTTAACAAAAAGACATTATATGTTGATGAATGTGCGCATAATTGTACTTTAACTCAAGGCGACAGCACAACTTGTGCATATTGTAACTTGGAAAATGCACCAATTGTTCATGATTATTCTATTGTTAAAAGCAATAACGATACACACTGGTATGTATGTGCTAAATGTGATAAGGTAAGCGAGCCGGAAGCTCATAAAGGCGGCGAAGCTACTTGTACAGAAAAAGCAAAATGTGAAGTTTGCGGTGTTGAATACGGCGAGCCAAACGGTCATACTTGGAGCGAATTTACAGTTGACGAAACTAAGGGTTGCGAACACAATGTAGTTAAAGTCAGAGAATGTACAGTTTGCCACGAAAAAGATTATGACTATTCACAAGCAGAGGCTAATATTGAGGTAACTCAAGCAGCAGTAGCTCCTTCTTGTACTAAAAAAGGTTATACAAAAGAAACTAAATGTACTGAATGTGGTAAAACAATTCAGGAAAGAACTGAAATTGCTGAACTCGGTCACGACTGGGGCGATGAAGTAATTTATACCGAGCCTACTTATGAAACCGAAGGTGCAGCTCACAGAGATTGTAAGAGATGCGATGCTGTTGATAGATATGCATTACCAAAGAATGTTTATCCTGCAAGATATTCATTTGCAATTCCTGATGAAAATGGCAAGATTTTAGTTGAAAGTCAATTATATGTTGATTTGGCTAGCGCTCTTGCTGCAGTTGAAGAAAAAGGCACAATCGCTCTTATTAAAGATGTTGCTTTAAGTTCTTTAACAACTACTGATAAAGCATTTACACTTGATTTGGCAGGATTTACATTAAATTCTTCAAACAGTGGCGGTGCTATTAAAACAACTGCAAACTTGAGTATTATCAGCACATCAGATGACAGAGCAAAAGTTAACTTTAATAAAGCATTTGTAGTTTCTTCTGCTACATTTACAATGGATAATGTAAATGCAGAAGCAACAACAGCAGGTTCAATATTTAACTCATCTGCTGATACTGCTAAATTTGTAGCAACAAATTGCATTATTGGTACAAACGGCGTTTCAGGCTTAGCATTTACAACTGCTTTTGAATTTGATATTTCAGATTCTGAAATCAGAGGCGGTGCAACATTTGAAAATGCAGGCTTGTTTGGTGTTATTAAGAATACTAAAATCTATAGATCAAATGGTGTTTGTGCAGAAATTAAAAAGACTTCTGACGAAGGCATTGAATTCCAAGGCTGTTCTTGCTCACAAGGTGCTTGGGACTCAACTGTATTCACTGTTTCTGGCGGTAAATGTAAATTAACAGGCGGA
>CACZIY010000060.1 GCA_902781345.1 Oscillospiraceae bacterium
TAATCGTTACGATACCTGGATAGTTTTCTTTTTTAGCATCGTTGTCTTGTTTGATACCAGGGTCGATAACACCTGCGTCAATAGCCGCTTGTTTTCCTGAAAAGCTTTCCCAGTCATACATTACGTTATCAGCAGCTAAAACTTCGGTTGAAATACCAATTGTAAAAGCAACCATAAACACGCAAAGCATAACACTAATTAATTTTTTCATAATTTTCACCATTCCTTTACATCATTCTAACTCTATTATACTTATTTAAAATAAAATTTCAATAACATATATGATACTATTTTTAACATATTTGATACTTTTTCTTGAAATATATTAATTTGTATGATACTATGTATTTATAGTAATTATTTTGCGAGGATTTGTTATATGAGTAATATAAATATACAAAATTTGATAATAACAGAAATATGCGGTGCAGTAAAAGTTAAAAAAGCAAAGGACGAATATTTTGAAATGCAAAATCGTCAAAGTATTGGACTATCATTTAAATTATATGGTAAATCCGAGTTTTATCAAAATGAAAAAATTTATTATTCTGATGAAAATAACATCATTTTAATGCCGAAAGATTCAAGTTATAGTGTTAAATCTATAGATGACAGCGACTGTATAATAGTGAATTTTAACGCAAATAATGCTGATTCAATTCAAGAAATATTGCAAATTCCTATTTCCTGGGAAATTGCTGATTCAATTACTCGTGCTTTTAGAGAAATATTTGATTCTTACGGTGATGAATTAAAACAATATCGATGTATGGCAAGGCTTTATAGAATTCTTGATTTGTTATTCTCAAATAATTTTTTAGAAAACTCGCAGTTAAATGAAGTTGTAGAATATATTGAAAATAACATTTCAAAGCCAAATATTACTAACGCTGAGCTTGCAAAAATTATGGGTTACAGCGAAGTGTATTTTAGAAAAATGTTTTTTAAACAATTCGGTATAAGCCCAATAAAATTTGTTATTAGCAAGAGAATAAACTGTGCTAAGAATCTTTTAAGTAGCAATTGTTCTGTAACTGAAACCGCTGAAAAATGTGGATTTAACAGCGTTTTTCATTTTTCAAGAGAGTTTAAAAAACTAACCGGCAAAACACCGACAGAATTCTCAAAGCAAAATTACGCATATTAAAAAACGCCGTTTAAAACGGCGTTTTAATTTTGGTGGAGGCGAGGAGAGTCGAACTCCTGTCCGAAAATTCGTTCCTGAATCTTTCTCCGAGTGCAGTTGACTATAAAAAATTCCCCAAAAAACCGACAGTCAACAATCTGTTAATTTGAGTAGTCCTTTAAGTTTATGGCGAAATACAAGACTATCTTTCGCTCACATTTACCGCTAAGTCGACGCTCCGCTTGTCAGTAGCGGTACCTGACAGGGAACGAGCAGCATTACGCTGCTAAAGCAACATTATTAGTGTTGTTTAATTTATAAAGTGTTACTTTTAAAGCGGTGCAACTCCGCTACTCGCTTAACTCAGTTCAAAACCCCCGTCGAAACCTTTACGCCCCCAAGTTTATCTGTTCCGTTCTTTTAAAGCACGGTCAATATCTCGTTTTGCTTGCTTGTTAGCAAGGGCTTCACGCTTATCGTGAAGATTTTTACCTTTGCAAAGACCAATTTCTATCTTAACTTTTGAGCCTTTAAAATAGACCGATGTCGGTATAAGAGTTAAACCGTCTTGTTTGATTTTGCCGAACAATCGGTCGATTTCTTTTTTATGCATCAAAAGTTTTCTGATTCTAAATGGGTCTTTATTAAAAATATTACCTTGTTCATAAGGCGAAATATGCATACCATTAACAAAAATCTCGCCGTTTTTAATCATGCACCAACTTTCTTTCAAGTTGACTCTGCCTGCTCTTATAGATTTTACCTCTGTGCCTACAAGTTCGATTCCTGCTTCAAACTTTTCAAGCACAAAATATTCGTGATATGCTTTTTTGTTACTAGCAACTATTTTTATGCCATCACTCATAAAGCAGAAACCTCCTTTAACTAATCTAATTCTTGTCTGCCGTCAAACGCTCTTATAAGCGTAACTTCATCAGAATATTCGACCGAAGCACCAACAGGAATACCATACGCTAGCCTTGTTACTTTAATTTCAAAAGGTTTTAATAATTTTGAAATATAAATAGCAGTTGCTTCACCGTCAACTGTTGGGTTTGTTGCCATAATTACTTCTTTTACATCTTCATTAGTAACTCTGTAAAGAAGCTCTTTAATCTTTAGAGAATCAGGCGTAATGCCGTCAATAGGCGAGAGAAGTCCATGCAATACATGGTAAGTACCATTATACTCTTTTGTTCTTTCAAACGCCATAACATCTTGCGGTGATTCTACAACACATATTAACGATTTATCTCTTGCAGGGTCAGAGCAAATAGAGCAAACATCGGTATCAGTTAATGTTTGACAGCACTTGCAATATTTAGCTTTTTGTTTAGCGACAATAATTGAATCGGCAAAATCTTTTACATCATTTTCCGAAAGAGAAAGCAAATGAAATGCTATTCTTTGAGCAGATTTTCTGCCAATTGACGGAAGTGAAGTAAATTTGTCAATCAATTTATCGACTGATGGTATATTATAAGCCATAATCTTTACCTAAAACAATCCTGGAATGTTTAAACCGCTTGTAAGTCCTGACATTACGCTTTCAGATTCATCGGTAGCTGCTTTTACAGCTTGATTAACCGCTGCAATAACTAAATCTTCAAGCATTTCAGGGTCTTCTTTAGCGTCTTCAATTAAATCAGGGCTGATTTCAAGCTTTGTGATGTTATATTTACCTGTAACAGTTGCTTTAACCATTCCGCCGCCTGATTCAGCAGTGTATTCCTTTTCTTCAAGCTCTGCTTGCATTTGAGTCATATTAGCCTGCATTTCTTGTGCTTGTTTTAATAATTGCGCTTGAGATTTTGGCTGATATTCCTTTGGTAATCTTGCTTTCATATTTTAAAATCCTTTCAAATTATATTTCCATAATAATTGGTAAAATCATAGGGCTGCGCCTTGTTCGCTCATACAAAAATCTTGATAAATCATCACGAATTCTTGTTTTAATAGCAACCCAATCATATACTTCATTATTATACAATTTATCAATACTGTCATAAACTGTTTCTTTAATATCGTTCATTAATTCTTCACTTTCTCTTACATAAACGAAACCACGAGAAACAATATCAGGACCTGAAACAACTTCACCTGTTGCTGAGTCTATTGTCATTACAGGAATAATAATTCCGTCTTCAGCGAGGTGTTTTCTATCACGAAGAACAATACTTCCGACATCACCAACACCATAGCCGTCAACCAAAACTCTGCCAGAATGAACAGTTTCTTTTTGAGCAATTGAGTTTTTAGTTATTTCAATAACTTTTCCATTTTCACTTAGTAAAATATTCTTTTCTTTAAGACCTACTTGCCTTGCTAATTCCTTATGATGAGCCAGTTGTTTTTGCTCACCGTGAACAGGAATAAAGAATTTTGGCTTCGCCATTGCAAGCATAATCTTTAATTCTTCTTTACAAGCGTGGCCTGAAACATGAACATCATACATTTTTTCGTAAATTACATTAGCGCCTAACTTCATAAGCCCGTTAACAACATTTGAAACAGTTTTTTCATTACCTGGAATTGGACTTGCACTAATAATAATTGTATCATTAGGTGTGATTGTAACATTTTTATGTTGATTTTGAGCCATTCTATGCAATGCGCTCATAGGCTCGCCTTGTGAGCCTGTAGTTATAATAACTAATTGATGCGGAGAATATGAGTTAATTGATTTAATATCAATTAAAACGCCTTGCGGTATAGATAAATAGCCGAGTCTTGTAGCAACCTCAACAACATTTGTCATTGACCTGCCTGAAACAGCAACTTTTCTTCCGCATTTAATCGCTTCATCAATAATTTGCTGCATTCTGTGAATGTTTGATGAAAATGTAGCAACAATTATTCTGTCATTTTTAGCACTTTTAAATAGATTAGCAAATGAAGCACCAACAGTTTTTTCGCTTAATGTAATTCCGGGTCTTTCAGCATTTGTAGAGTCAGAAAGCAATGCTAAAACACC
This sequence comes from Oscillospiraceae bacterium, assembly GCA_902781345.1. Classification (GTDB taxonomy): domain Bacteria; phylum Bacillota; class Clostridia; order Oscillospirales; family Acutalibacteraceae; genus RUG11462. The sequence continues at coordinate 4,101 of CACZIY010000060.1, forward strand.
ACTATTGCCAAGTTCGGAAATTCTTGCTATATCAATCATTTCGCCGTTTATAGGTGTAGAATCAAATTTAAAATCGCCTGTCATTAAAATTGTACCGACAGGGGTTTTAATCGCAAAAGCAACTGCGTCTGGTATTGAGTGATTAACATGAATAAATTCAACTTCAAATTTGCCACATTTAACTTTATCGCCTGGTTTTTTCTCAACTAATTTTGCAGAAGATATACCATGCTCGTCGAGTTTACCCTCGATTAAACCTAAAGTCAATGCTCTTGAATATACAGGTGCATCAATTTCTTTAAGCAAATAGGGAACAGCACCGATATGGTCCTCATGACCGTGAGTGATGAAAATACCCTTAATCTTTTCTTTATTATTTTTAAGATATGTTAAATCAGGAATTACAATATCAATTCCAAGCATTTCATCATCAGGAAAAGCAAGCCCGCAATCAACAACTATTATTTCATTTTCATATTCAAAAACAGTACAGTTTTTGCCTATTTCTTCAAGTCCGCCAAGCGGTATGATTTTAAGTGGACTTTTTGGAGCCTCTTTTACAACCTTTTTAGATTTAGGCTTTCGAGCAGTCTGCTTTTTTGCAGTATTTACTTTAGAATATAAATTGTTATTTGTTTTCTTTTGGCTTGTTTTGTTAGTATTTTTATAATTAGCCATAATTCCTCCTTACAACAACAAATACAGACTTCAAAATTTAAAGTCTGATAACTGTTAATATGACTGTTCTTTTTTACGGTCTCGAACAGTATTTAATTTATATAAATATAATTAAGTTCTAATTTATACTTATATTTTAATGCAATTTAAGTAATATGTCAAGGATTATATTTTTTTGTAGACAAATGAGAAGAAATAATTTATAATAGTAAAAAAGAGGTGAAATCTTGACAGGACTTTATATTCACATACCGTTTTGTGCTAAAAAATGCGGTTATTGCGATTTTTACTCAATTAATTATAATAGCGACACGGTAAAGAATTATGTCGAATTTTTAATAGAAAAAATAAAAAATATTAATACAGTTTTTGATACTGTATATTTTGGCGGAGGAACACCATCAATTATAGGTGCCGAGAATTTAAGTAGAATTTTATCGTGTGTAAAATATAAAGATAATGCGGAAATAACTGTTGAAGTTAACCCAAAAGGTTATAAAAAAGGCTTTTTTGATGAAATTTACAACGCAGGCTTCAACAGAATTTCTATTGGTATGCAATCTGCTGATGATGACGAATTAAAGTTGCTTACAAGAATTCACTCTGCTCAAGATGTAAAAAACACAGTAAGTGATGCAAAAGTAGCTGGTTTTGAGAATCTTTCACTTGATTTAATGATTGGCATAGAAAACCAAACGCTTGAATCTTTGCAAAAATCGCTTGATTTTTGTCTTAATTTAGATATTAAGCATTTATCTTGCTATATGCTGAAAATCGAAGAAAACACGCCATTTTATGAACAAAAGCTAAACTTGCCCGATGAAGATAAAACCGCCGAAATGTATCTTTATATGTGCGATTATTTAAATCAAAACGGATTTGAGCATTATGAAATATCAAATTTTGCTAAAAACGGCTATGAAAGCAAGCATAATTTGATTTACTGGCAATTAGGCGATTATTTGGGTTTAGGTCCGTCAGCACACTCGTTTTTAAATGGAAAAAGATACTATTACCCAAACGATATTAATTACTTTTTAGGTGGTAATAAATATATTTATTTGTCTGATGGTGGCGATGTTTACGATTACATAATGTTAGGTTTAAGACTAAAACAAGGTATAAACACTGCTAAAATCAAAGAAAATGTCAGCAAAATGTTTTTTGAAAAAGCAAAAAAATACGCTGATTTAGGCTATGGTAATTTAGATAATGGAAGCTTTTCATTAAACGAAAAGGGATTTTTAATTCAAAATACAATTCTTACTGATTTATTGGAGGAAATAATATGAGAATAGGAATAGGTTATGATGTACACCGTTTAGTCGAGGATAGAGATTTAATATTAGGCGGTGTAAAAATACCGTTTGAAAAAGGTTTACTCGGTCATTCTGATGCAGATGTGTTATTACACGCAATTTCTGATGCTCTTTTAGGTGCTGCTAATTTAGGCGATATAGGTGTATCATTTCCAGATAATGATGAAAAATACAAAAATGCCAATTCTTTACTTTTATTAAAAGAAGTTGTAGAAAAGGTAAGAGAAAAAGGCTATGAGATTGAGAATATTGATTCAATCATAATAGCAGAAAAACCTAAAATGAGAAAATATATCAGCGAAATGTGCGAAAACATTTCAAATACTTGTGATATTCCGCTTGACAGAATCAGCATTAAAGCTACAACCGAAGAAGGTTTAGGATTTAGTGGAAAAGGCGAGGGAATAGCCGCAAAAGCAATAGCACTTTTAAAATAGCAATATACAAATTTAAGCCTTAATGCATAAAATGTATTGAGGCTTTTATTATGCCAAAATTTAATAGAAATGAAGTGAAATATGGAAAAAGAATTAATTTATATAGGCTCAATAAACAAAGCCTTTAAAGCAAGAGATATTTTAAAGAAAAATGGTTTTAAAGTTGCAATTGAAAGAGGAATTAACAGCAATTCAAACGATGGTTGCGGTTATAGCATATTAATAGTAAACGGTTCTGCAAAAAGTGCCAAAAGCATTTTATCTAAAAACGGTATGTAGAGGTTATTTATGATATATTTTGATAACGCTGCAACAACATTTTACAAACCAAAATCAGTTTATTTGGCGGTTAATTACGCATTAAAAGAATTATCGGCAAACCCTGGCAGAAGCGGTCATAAATTATCGCTTAAAGCTGCTGAAATGGTATTTAACACAAGAGAAAAGGTAGCAAAGCTATTTAACGCAAATTCTTTTGAAAATGTAGTATTTTCACAAAACTGCACAATGTCAATTAATATGTGTATGAGAGGTTTATTAAATGATGGCGACCACTTAATTATTTCAGATTTAGAGCATAATAGCGTTTACAGAACTGCGAAAGACTTGGAGAAAAAAGGAATAGAGCTTGATATATTTGAGTATGAGAGAAATAACACCATAAGAAATATTGCTTCCTTAATAAAGCCAAACACAAAAGCAATTGTTTGCACCCACGGCTCAAATGTATTCGGAATTAAGCTGCCAATTAAAGAAATAGGTCAGTTATGCAAGGATAATAACATTTACTTTATAGTTGACGCTGCACAAACAGCAGGCGTAACAGATATTGATATGAAAAGAGATAATATAGATTACCTTTGCATTGCGCCTCATAAGGGCTTGTATTCACCAATGGGGCTTGGTGTGCTGATAACAGATACTAAACCCAAACCTCTTATAACAGGCGGCACAGGAAGCAGCTCTGCACTTTCTACACAACCTAATTTTTTGCCCGATAAATACGAAAGCGGAACAATTAATGTTCCAGCAATAGCGGGTTTAAATGCAGGAATAGATTTTGTTCAGAAAAGTAAAAAGCTAATTTTTCAAAAAGAAATGAATATTATCAATTATATTTACAACGAACTATCAAAAATGAATAATACTATTTTATATAACAAACCCGATTTACCTGTTTTATCATTTAATATAAAAAACAAATCGTCTGATGAGGTAGGGGACTATTTAAATAAATATAATGTTTGTGTTCGTTCAGGACTTCACTGCTCACCACTCGCACACAAAAAGTTTAATACAATAGAGAAGGGAACAGTAAGAGTTTCAGTATCGTACTTCAATACAATCGAAGAAGCAAGACAATTTGTATATTTAATCAACAATATTTAGAGTTTTTAACCGAGTAACAAACGGTTTACTCGGTTAAAAAATTCACAAACTTTCGGCGAGAAAATTTGTTAGTACACTAATTATTGTGGTTTACATAATAAGTTTACATAAAAATTCGTCACTTAACATAAAAATATAACTTTAATTTTGTAACATTCTATAAAATGTCAAAAAAATGAAAAAAACAATTGATTTTAAAGGCTCTATTTGATATAATATTCAAGCAATGTTTACATAATTATTTTTGAATATTTGTAATAAGTTGTCCTCATCTTTGCATAATTTGTATTATGTTATGTAAAGCTTTAGTAATGAGGGTGATTTTTTGATAACTACAATTGAGAAAAGGCAAAGTGTAAACATTAAATTTCTATTAAAATCGAACCTAAAACTAATTGTAATTACAGCTATTTTTGTGTTTTCACTTGTTATCGGCTCGTTTTCAGTAAGCGTTGGCGAAAACAGTAATATGGCTTCATATTTTTTAGATTACATAAAATATTTGAAAAATTGTGAGTTTTTAAACTTATTTTTTAACTACTACTTTTATTTTTCATTGTTTATTCTACTAAATATGGTTTTAGGCTTGTGTGTAATCGGCGTTTTTTTAAATTGGTTCGTTTTATTTTTATTAGGATTTGGCATAGGCAATGTTTCAGGCTTTATTTTTTATGAGTATTCGCTGAATGGTTTGTGCTTTTTTCTTTTACTTTTAATGCCGGCTTTGTTTTTATATAGTATTGTGTTTATAATTAGCTTTCGTGATTCTTCTGATTTTTCGCTAAAGTTACTTAGAAGCGTAAATAAAAGAGAAGTATTTTCTGAAAGCTTAAAAAAATACTTTATAAAATATATTATTTACTTTATTATTTTGATTTTTATAAGTTTGTTTAACACATTTGTTATAACTAACTTTTATGTATTATTTGACTTTTAAGTTTAAAGGGATTTTCAAAAAATGAGGGATTATTTAACTGAATTTACCGAGTATTTAACTAAGGTAAAAAAATCTTCAAAAAGTACAATTGAGTCTTATGTTCGTGACAATAAGGCTTTTTTGCGCTATGCAGAAGTTAATTCAGTTAATTTAGAAAAAGCTGACGATACACAGATTAGTAAGTATATTGAATCACTGAAGAAAAAAGGCAAGTCTCAATCAACTTTAGTTCGTGTATTAGCTTCAATTCGTTGCTTCTATGAGTTTATGATTTTCACAGGCTCAGTGGAGAATAACCCAACCTCTAAAATCAAGCTACATAAAGAGCAAAACAAATTACCTGAAATTTTATCTCAAAAAGAGATTGATATATTGTTTTCACAGCCTAATGTTTCTACACTTCGTGGTTGCAGAGATAAGGCTATGCTTGAGCTTCTTTACGCAACAGGACTTAGAGTTTCTGAGCTTATTGATTTAAACATTGACGATATTAATTTACAAATTGATATTGTTATTTGCCATTCTAACAAATCAGAAAGAATTGTTCCTGTTTACAAAAGCGCTATGAAATCAATCGAAAACTATTTAAGCAATGTAAGAGGTGCTTTGGTTTCAAGCAAATCAGAAAAAGCGCTTTTTGTTAATATGAACGGTCTTAGAATGACCAGACAAGGCTTTTGGAAAATAATTAAAGGTTACGCTGAAAGCGGCGGAATTGAAAAAACTATTACTCCACATACCTTGCGTCATTCGTTTGCTGCTCATTTGCTTGAAAACGGTGCGAGAATTAAAGATATTAAAGATATGCTCGGACATGCAGGTGTTTCATCAACTCAGATTTATTCACAAATTATTAAGCAAAAATATGAAAATTCATATACTAAATTTCATCCAAAGGCAGGACTCTAAATTATGGCAATACAAACAATGGAGAAAAACTCCGTTTTTAAGTATTTTGAAACTTTAAAATCAAAGTTTTTTAAAATTGTTATTTTAAATTCGATTTTCTTTACTGCTATTACTATTATTATAATATCCATAATGGGACTTAGCAGTTTTGTTCATGATGTTCTTAAAACACAGAATAATGTTTTTGATATTTTAGTTTGTTTGCCTGTAATACTGCTCGGTCCGATTACAAGTGCAATAATTAAAGTTTTGCGTGATTTTGTAAGAGGTGAGCCTGGCTTTTTTGCTGAGGACTTGAAAAAAGCTTTTAAAGATAATTTCAGACAAAGTATTGTAATTGCATTGCTTCAATATATTTTTGTATGGGCTATATATATTGCAAGTGTATTTTACTGGAATATGTCAGGAACACTCGGCACAATCGGTTTAGGTGTAACAATATTTGTAGCTGTTGCTTTTGTGTTTGCAAGTTATTATTTTTATATGATGACTGTAACTTTGAAAATTACTGTAAGAGAAATAATTAAAAACTCTTTTATTTTCACAATGCTGTGTTTTTTAAAAAACATTTTGCTTACAATTATTTTAGCAATATGGTTAGGCTTTATAGCTTGGTTTACATTTATGGTAATAGCAAGTCATAACGCATTTTTATACGGACTTGCAATTATTCTTTATATGACGCTTGTATTTGGTATAGCATTTTATACAATCGCTTATTTCACTTTCCCGTCTGTTAAAAAATATGTTTTAGACCCTTATTATGAAGAACACCCTGAGGAAAGCTCAAAAGGAATAGGGCAGAAAAGCGCAAATGATGACGGCAAAGTAAACGAAGATTTACCTGAATTTGTTTATCATAACGGTAAAATGGTAGCAAGAAGTGCATTGGAAAACGAGAAAGTCTTTTCAGATGAAAATATTGAAGAATAAATAAAACGCTTGAGAAAATTCTCAAGCGTTTTAAATTTCTGAATTATAACTATTTTATAACTCTTACTGAAATAACAGCGTCAATGTTTTTAACTGCTTCTATAACAGCGTCATCAGCATCAGAATCAACTAAATCAACAACTGTATAAGCATAATCACCTTTTGATTTATTTGTTAAATGCTCGATGTTAATATCAGCATTTGAGAAG
>CACZIY010000061.1 GCA_902781345.1 Oscillospiraceae bacterium
TTAATCGCAATCCGTGCGGTTACAACAGATGACTTTATGACAGCGGATTTTGCAAAAATTCCTTATGAAATTTTAGGCAGAGTTTCAAACAGAATTATTAACGAGGTTGACCATGTAAACCGCGTAGTTTACGATATAACCTCAAAACCCCCGGGAACAGTTGAGTGGGAATAATCGGAGAGTTTTATGATATTTTTAGGATTTATTTTAGGCGTATTTTTGTTTTTCTTTATTATTTTTGTTATCAGAAGAATTATTTATAGAACAAAACTTTTAATGAGAATTAAAAAGAAAAATGTGGTTAATTTCAAAGTTTTAAATCCTTTATTTTTTATTTCAAGAAATTCAACTAAAAAATTTGATTTTTGCGTTGAAACTGAAGATAAAATCTATTATATTAAGTTGTTCAGTATATTAAGAAAACTTTCGCAAGTTGTTTTTGATGGAGCAAAAGATTATAGATATAAATCATATTACTTACGCTCTATCAGATACGGCGTAGAAGAATTTCATAAAATGAAAATGAGCCAAAGAGATGTTATATTCAAAGAATTTAATAGCAAATCGGTTCAAAAAGTGCTTTTGTTTTGCCCTGTTTGCAGATATAAAGTTTCAAAATTTGTAGGTGGTAGTATACAGGAGATATTTCCTGGCGATTATGTTGATGACTATTTATTTTCGAATAGCACTTATTTCTTATCGCTGTTAAATAATAAGGAGTTATGGTAGAAATGTTTCCTAAATTGTTATATCTTAATACAAGTGAACGAATTGATTATGATACGCTGAAAAGTATCAATTTAATAGATTTGATAAAAAAATACTGTGAAGGTTACGATGTGGATTTCTTAATAAAATCTATTTCAAAAGGTCTATTATTTGATAAAATTAAATACGCTCAGCAGGTATTTGTTGATTTGGAAAATGATGAAAAATACAATCTTTTTAAAGAGCTTTATTTTTTGTTACTAAGATTGAAAGATTCTTACAAGTTGTTTTTAAAGGAAGAAAATGAAGTATATAAATACTTTTATTTACTTGATTATTTTAGCATTTACTTTGATTTTTTAGATAAAGCCAGCAGGATTAAAAATTGCTTTGATTCTGAATTAATAAATAAATTTTCTGAATACTTTTGTGAATTATTAGAAACACCATCATTGGTTAAATTAAAGAATGATTTAGATAATACTTTGTTATTAATTAAAGACAATAATGAGATTTCATTAACATTGTTTAACTATAATGATTCATGCAACGGAGTAATAAATGCCACATCAAATTCAAAATGTAGTTTATCGAAAAAACTTTTCAATATTGCAGTGGCTTTAAATATAGATGAATATGTGTTAGATTTAGATAAATCAAAAGAATATATTAAGTTGTCAGATGATTTTTCTAAAAAGGTATTTTATAGTTTAGATTTTTCTAAAACAATAAAAAATTTTTATGATACTTATGTTACTAAAATAAATGAAAATTTGTTTATTTTGATTGATCAAATGAATTATTATTTGGTTATTAGTAGATTTAATAAAAATCTAAAAAAAGAGAACATATCATTTGTATATCCAAATACTAAAAGTAATGAAATTATGTTTTTAAATTCGGTTGATTTATCGCTTTTAATTAAAAAGCCATCATCTGAAATTGTAAAAAACGATATTTTGTTTAACAATGATAAAAGAGTATTTTTATTGACAGGAAAAAATAGTGGCGGAAAAACGACTTATTTACGAAGCATTGGTATATGTCTTGTGTTGGCTTTAGCAGGTTCTTTTGTACCAGCATCTATGGCAAATATAACCGATATTGATAAAATATACTTGTTTTTTCAAAAGAATGAAGAAGCAGATTTATCACGTTTTGAATATGAATTAAAAAGAATTGATGTGATACTTGAAAATTGTAATGAAAGAACTTTGTTGCTTTCAAACGAGATGTTTTCAAGCACAACAACAATCAAAGCATCCGAGTATTATGAAAGAGTATTAAATACTGTTTTGTTAAAGAATACATTTGCCATATTTGTGACGCATAATTATGATATGGTTAAAAAAGCATTGGTCAACAGTAGATTTGCTTCATTAGTTGCACAAAATGGTTATAAGGTTCTACCTATGATGCCTAGTTATAACTCACACAGCTATGAGATTTTAAAAAAACACGGTTTAACAAAAGAAGAATTAATAAATAAAAGAAACACGGGTGTTTAATATGCGTTTTAGTATCCTTTATTCAAATGCGAATAATAAACAGTTCAAATTGTTTAATATTGCTGATGAATTGAACTTAAAAGAAATTATTAGACAAATAATGCCTAATGAATCCGCTTATATTTTAGATCTTTTGAAAAAGGCACCCTGTTGCAAATGTGATATAGAACTACGGCAGGAAAACATTAAGTTTTTTACTGAGAATATAGATTTTTACGAAGCATTTAAAATGATTTTAGAGTCTTTTAATAAAACTGTTAATGAAGAAGAACAAATTAAAGATTCAAAGTTTTGGTATGGCTCAAACATCAATCGGCACAGTATTTCTTTAGAATTCATTAAATGTGTCAGAGCTGCTATTAGGATTTTTTCTTACATCGACAAAATAAATGATTTGTTTAGCAATTTAAGTTTGAATTTGCCAAAAAATCTAGCTGGATTTCAGCAATTGATTAGTTATATGTGTGATAATGACAATTATTTAGAGTTGAAAAATACTTTATTGATGATAGTTAATTCAAATCCTGACTCATTAGAAATGAATGTAAGATTGAAATTAAATTCTTTATTTTTTGTTGAATCAATAAGTGTTGATAATTTTGAAAAAAACATCATTCACTCAGAAGAACATTTTAAAAAATCATTTTTAAACAGATTCACAAAAAAAGTTTGGGATGAAGAAAAGAATGAAAATGTTTTAAATGAAGATTTTAATAAGTATTTTGAAGTTTCTATTAAGAATTTTATGAGCTTAATAAATGCTATGACAAAAAGCGTGATAGATTTTATAGCTGGGCTTGGTGAAGAGTTATTGTTTTATGAGTTTTCTATTCGCTTAATAAATGTAGCAAAAAAGAATAATATAATATATTCTTTTCCAGAATTATCGGAACAATCTGATATTAAATTGGAATCTGTTTATGATATTAATCTTGTTTTAAACTGCAACAGACATGCGGATTTGTTAATTAAATCTAATGATTTTATAATGAATTCAGATAAAGGTGTTGCCTTTATAATCGGTCCTAATAAAAGCGGTAAAACGGTATTTTTGAGGTCTATTGCTTTATCATGCATATTTGGTAATTGCGGATTGCCTGTACTAGCCCAAAAATCAAGACTGCCTATGTTAGAGTCGATATTTTTTCACTTTGCTAAGGAAGAACAATTTAATCTTAATGATTATGGGCATTTTGAAGACGAAGTAATAGAACTAAAAAATACCGTAGATAATTTAAAAACTAAATCAATTGTTTTTATCAACGAAATTTTTCAATCGACATCTGAAGATGAAGCGGTAGAAGCATTGATTCCGCTGATAACATATTTTAATAATAATAAGGTTAATGTTATTTTTGTAACACATTTAAAAGATTTGCCAAGCAGATTTAAAAATGAAAGATTATTGTATAAATTTAATACGGATTTTTCGTGTGAATTAGAGTAACAGTTTAACAATTAGTTAAAGAAAGAAAATGAGTGTAGTAATGAATATTAGAGTTAAATTACCTTTTATTTCAAAAATAATTAATATAGAAACAAATTCAAATATACTTGTTAACAGTATTAAAGAACTTTGTTTCCAATGATTATAATTGAACAAATTTTCAATAAGGTTATAAGAGATAATGAAAAAAGCAAGTGAATTTGTAATTGTAATTGATGCGGGTCATCAAGAAAAGGCTGATTTAGAAAAAGAGCCTATAGGTTTTGGTGCAAAAGATAAAAAACCTAAGGTGGCGGCGGGTACAAAAGGCGTTGTCAGCGGGCTAAAAGAGTATGAGTTAAATCTTCAAGTATCGCTAAAAATGCAAAAATTGCTTGAAGAACGAGGCTATAAAGTAGTAATGATAAGAACTACTAATGATGTAAATATCAGCAATAGTCAAAGAGCAGAAATTGCTAATAAACAAAAAGCAGACGCTTTTATAAGAATTCACGCTGATTTTTCTGAAAACCCTGATGACAGCGGGGCTATGACTATTTGTCAAACAGCTAAAAATCCATATAACAAAAGTCTTTATAGCAAGAGCAAATCACTTTCAAAAGCGGTTTTAGATAATCTTGTTGCGGCGACAGGTTGTTCAAAAAGAGAAATTTTGGAAACCGATACAATGACTGGTATTAATTGGTGCCAAATCCCTGTAACTATTGTTGAAATGGGCTTTATGTCAAATCCGAAAGAGGACTTGGCTTTGGCAAATGAAGAATATCAATGGAAAATAGTGTATGGAATTGCTAACGGAATTGATGATTATTTTAATAGCAATAAGTGATAAAAACCTAATGGGAGTTGGAAACTATGAGAATTATCAGGGCAAAAGACTATTTGCAGATGAGTCGTCATGCTGCTAACATTATTTCGGCTCAAATAATTTTGAAAAAAGATTCAGTTTTGGGTCTTGCAACAGGTTCAAGTCCGGTTGGTGTCTATGAGCAGTTGATTGACTGGTACAAAAAAGGCGATTTGGATTTTGCCGAGGTTAAAACCGTTAACTTAGATGAGTATGTCGGACTTTGCGGCGAAAATGAGCAAAGTTATCGCTATTTTATGAACAACCACTTTTTTGACCACATAAATATTGATAAGTCTAATACTTTTGTTCCTGACGGAATGAATGACGATGAAAAATCGGTTTGCGGCGGTTATGATAAATTAATTCATTCGCTTGGCGGAATTGATTTGCAATTGTTAGGTCTTGGTAAAAATGGGCATATCGGCTTTAATGAGCCTGCTGAAGCTTTTGAAAAAGGTACTCATAAAGTGGCTTTAACTGAAAACACAATTCAGGCGAATAAGCGATTTTTTGAACGAGAAGAGGATGTTCCTCGTTTCGCTTATACAATGGGAATTTGCGATATTATGCAAGCAAAACGAGTTGTAATGGTGGTTTCGGGCAAAGAGAAAGCCGAGATTGTTAAAAAGGCTTTTTTAGGACCTGTTACACCGAAAATTCCAGCATCAATTTTGCAACTTCATAAAGATTTTACCCTTGTAGCAGACGAAGAAGCATTGAGTATGATGGATTGATGAAAAATAATAAAAGACAGCGATTATTCGCTGTCTTTTTTGATGTATTCGATTAAATCTTCAAAATTACCGTTTGGATATTCTGAGATATTTTCCTCTGTTTTATTAATAAGGCAATCGGTTAGCAAAAATACATCTATACCAAGCGTTTTTGCAACCATATCTTCCGATGTATCGTTGCCGACCATTAAGGTTTCTTCAGGTTTTAAGCCTAATTTTTCTAAAATCTCGTTATAATACTTTGGGTTTGGCTTGCAAAACTTTGAATTATCATAGGTAGTTATGTATTCAAAATCATCAGGATTCAGTCCTGCCCAGCGAGCCCTGGTTTGAGTTGCTATCGGCGGAAAAACAGGGTTAGTAGCAAGAATTAATCGGTAATTTTTGCTTTTTGCAAGTTTTACAACTTTGTTTGCGAGAGGATTAAAACCGCAAAAATTTTTTAAATTATCAAACTCGTTTTCGTAAAAGTTTTCAAAAACGGGTATATCGCTATAAACTTTTTCACCATAGATTTTTGAAAATTCTTTCCAAAAAACTTCTTCATTGGTTTTTTCACCGTCATTTTTAATCATCGCGACAGTAGCTTTCCAAACAGATTCGGCAATCGTATTCGGCTCGTATCCCAAAGGAATTAGTTTTTTTGCAAGAGCAGTAAAATACGCCTTTACAAACTTATCTTGGTCCATAGGTAAAAGTGTGCCGTCTAAATCAAAAAAAATATTTTTCATTTATTTGTCCTCATAAAACACAAGACCGATTGCGTTTGGCCCTGTATTTGTTGCGATAATGCTACCCAAAGGAAATTCGCAAGTTGGTTTTTCATCAATATCAGAATATACTTTTGTTTTGTATTTCTCGTAAGCATCTAAATTACCTGCAAAAGCAAGGGAATAAGCAGTACCTGATTTACGCTCTTTTTTTATTGTTTCTACCAAAAAGTCTACAGCCTTTTGCTCGCCTCTTACTTTATTAGGAATTACTGCTTCGCCGTCTTTAAAAACGATAATCGGTTTAAGACCGATTGCGTCACCCATAAAAGCAGCGGCAGCAGAAATTCTGCCTGATTTTTTTACGCATTTTAACTCAAGCGGAATAAAAACTACTTTAACATTTGCAACCCAATCATTGATAAAATCAACAATTTCATCAGGTGTTTTGTTTTCTTTTGCCATTTTAGCCGCTTGAATTACAGCAAGGCCATAGCCTTGTGAATAGTTAAGCGAGTCGATAATAGTGATGTTCATTTGGCTTTCTGCTTCAGGATTTTCACCGAAAAATGTCTTTTTACCGATAAGTGCATTTTGATAGGTACTTGAGCCTTTTGAATTAATGCTTACATGAATTAAATCAGTAACGCCATCTTTCCAGAGCTTTTCAAAGTATTCTGTGTATTCATAAGGCGAAATTGCACAGGTTGTCGGCAATGTTTCACACTCACTTAAAATCTTATAAAACTCTTGTTCGCTTATATCAACACCGTCTTTATAATCAACATCATTATATGTAATTGTAAGCGGTAAAACCGAAATATCAAGTTCTTTTTGTAATTCTTTTGATACATCAGCGGTTGAGTCCGTTGAAATTTGTATTTTCATAAATTAACCTTTCTTTTTTAAACAAAAAATTCAATTAAAAATTTTACTCCTAAGAGAATTAAAACAATTCCTCCTATGAGTTCTCCTTTTTCGCCGATAATTCTACCTAATTTAGCGCCGAAAATATATCCAATCAGGCAGATGAAAAATGTTATAACACCGATTATTAAACAACTGATTAATACCATTGACACATCTTTACCCGAAAAAATAAAGCCTGCCGCCAATGCGTCAATACTCGTTGCAACACCAAGCATTATTAGTTCTCTAAAAGATATATCCGAATTGTTATCATCATCGGAATTAATACATTCGTATATCATTTTTCCGCCTAAGAATACTAAAATTATAAAACTGACAATATTAAAATAATCTTTTATAAGATTATAAAAACTATTGCCAATCATAAAGCCAATTAAAGGCATAACTGCTTGAAAAATCCCGAATGTAAACCCCATTTTAACGCCGATTTTCAATTTTACTTCATTGCAGGCGAGTGCTTTTGAAATACAAATTGAAAAAGCGTCCATAGCGAGCGTTACGCCTAAAATAATTGCCTGTATAATCATATAAAAAAACTAATCCTCCTGAGGAATGCCGAAGAGTTTTCTGAAATTCATATTATAAATGCCGTTTGGGTCTTGTAAGAAGTGGTATTTAACCTTTTTTGCCTCATCTTCGCTTGAAACTCGAATAGTAATACCCATAATCTCTTTTTCGTTTTCAAGCATTGAAATTTTTACAATGAATTTATCATCATCAGGAATTATTTCAATTTTATTATCTTTAAGTCTTTTTTGCAAAAGAATTTCGTAATTAGCCGAGTTTAAAGCGCTTTCTCTAACGGTAAAAGGAATATCGTTATTAAGCTCCTTTGCTATAATAATACCATTTTCGGTCAAATTATATTCGCCATTTTCATTTAAAACTATATTATTATCACGTGCTAATTCTTCAATTGCCTGTGCAATATCAAAATAAGTGGCAATATTATCATATCTAATTATATTTGTAATTTGATCGGCACTAAAGCCAACTTTTGTATTGTACAAAATAATGCAAATCAGTATTTTAATATCGGCAATACGAATTAAACCGCCTGGTTCTAAATTGCCCCAAAATACTTTTTCTTTCTTCTTTGCCAAAACTTTTTTCCTCCAAAATTACATTTAAAAATATAATAACATATTTTTTATTAAAAAGCAATATTTATTGTTGAATAAAAAATATATTTGTGATATAATGTTATTTGTATAATTATGTTTAAAAGAAAGAGGTTTATAATGCAGTTTGATAAAGAGCATATTAGAAATTTTTGCATTATTGCACATATAGATCACGGTAAATCTACGCTTGCTGACAGATTGCTTGAGCTTACTCAATCGGTTGAGCAAAGAAAGATGACCGACCAGCTACTTGACAGTATGGATTTGGAGCGAGAAAGGGGAATTACAATAAAATCTCACCCTGTTACGCTTTACTATACCGCTAAAAACGGTGAAAAGTATGAGCTAAATTTGATTGATACTCCAGGCCATGTTGACTTTAACTATGAGGTTTCTCGTTCGCTCGCTGCTTGTGAAGGCGCATTATTAGTTGTTGACGCTTCACAAGGCATTGAGGCACAAACACTTGCTAACACTTATTTAGCACTTGACCACGACCTTGAAATTGTACCTATTATAAACAAAATAGATTTGCCGAGTGCTGACCCTGAAAAAGTTGCAGAAGATATTGAAAATATTATCGGTGTTGAAGCACATACTGCACCAAAGGTTTCGGCTAAAACAGGCGTTAATATTGAAAGTGTTTTAGATGAAATAGTTGATAAAGTGCCTTCGCCGAAAGCCGATGATAATAAACCGTTAAAAGCGTTGATTTTTGACTCTTACTATGATGCTTACAAAGGCGTAATTGTTTATTTTCGAGTTGTTGACGGTGTTATTAAAAACGGTATGAATATCAAAATGATGTCAACAGGTGCAGAATTTGGCGTTGTCGAAGTAGGCAGAAAAGGCGCAGTTGCTTTTCAACCTTGTGAAGAACTTAGAGCAGGTGAAGTAGGTTATATTGCCGCTTCAATCAAAAATGCATCAGAGGCAAGAGTCGGTGATACAATCACTTCGGTTGACAGGCCTGCAAGTGAGCCATTACCAGGTTATAGAAATGTTAAACCTGTTGTGTTTTGTGGTATTTATCCTGCTGACGGCGCTCAGTATACCGACCTTAGAGAAGCGCTTGAAAAGTTGCAGTTAAACGATGCTGCGCTTATGTTTGAGGCTGAAACCTCATCTGCTTTGGGATTTGGTTTTAGATGTGGCTTTTTAGGTCTTTTGCACATGGAGATTATTCAAGAGCGATTAGAGCGTGAATATAATCTGGATTTGATTACAACAGCGCCAAGCGTTGAATATAAATTAAACCTTTCAGACGGCTCTACTATGACTATTGATAACCCGACAAATTATCCTGACCCTGCTACAATTGTAACAGCGCAAGAGCCGATTTGCGATGTGCATATTTATAGCCCAAATGACTATGTCGGTGCAATTATGGATTTGTGTCAGGAACGCAGAGGCGTTTTCATTGATATGCAGTATGTAACAACCGAAAGGGTTGATATTCACTATGAAATGCCACTTAATGAAATAGTTTATGACTTTTTTGATGCGCTTAAGTCAAGAACAAGAGGTTATGCTTCTTACGATTATGAAACAAAGGGTTATAAACCATCAAAGTTAGTTAAATTAGATGTGCTTTTAAATCAAGAGGTTGTTGATGCACTTTCGTTTATAGTTCATTCAGATAACGCTTATAAAAGAGCGAGAAGAATTGCCGAAAAATTGAAGGAGCATATTCCAAGACAACTTTTTGAAGTGCCTGTTCAAGTAGCAGTCGGCGGAAAAGTTATTGCGAGAGAGACTGTAAAAGCGGTCAGAAAAGATGTGCTTGCAAAATGCTACGGCGGCGATATTACAAGAAAGAAAAAACTTCTTGAAAAGCAAAAAGAGGGTAAAAAGAGAATGCGTCAGTTAGGCTCGGTTGAAGTGCCGCAAGAGGCGTTTATGGCTGTGCTTAAACTTGACGAATAAGGAGAAAAAATTGCAGAAAAAAGATATTTTTGTATCAGATGAAGAATTAGAAATTCAAAAAGAGTTTTCAAAAAAGGTTGAAAGTATTGCTATAAAAAAATATGGCAAACCAAAAGCAAATATTCGTACTTTTGGTTGTCAGCAAAATGTTGCCGATTCTCAAAAGATTATGGGTATGCTAAAAGGTATGGGCTATGACTTTGTTGATAACTCCGATGATGCTGATTTAGTTATATTTAACACTTGTGCAGTCAGGGAACATGCAGAAGACAGAGTGTTTGGCAATGTTGGTGCGCTTGTGCATTTAAAGAGAAGAAAGCCGAATACAGTTATTGCGCTTTGCGGTTGTATGATGCAACAAGACCATATTGCAAAGCGTATTAAGCGTAGTTTTCCTCATGTTGATTTGGTTTTCGGAACTCATGTTGTTCACAAATTGCCAGAAATGCTTTTTAAAGTGCTTGACGGGCAGGGAAGGATTTTTGAAAATCCTGATATTGACGGTGTTATTGCTGAAAAAATACCGCAAGTAAATGACAGCAAAATTAACGGTTGGCTGCCGATTATGTATGGTTGCAATAATTTTTGTACCTATTGCATTGTGCCTTATGTCAGGGGCAGAGAACGAAGCCGCAAACCTGAAGATATTATTGCTGATTTAAAAGATTTAGTTGCAAAAGGCATTAAAAATATTACGCTTTTAGGTCAAAATGTAAATTCTTACGATGGAGGTATTTCGTTTGCTCAGTTACTTCGTAAATGTAATGAGGTTGAGGGCGATTTTGTAATAAGATTTATGACTTCGCATCCGAAAGACTGCTCGGAAGAATTATTAAAGGCAATGGCTGAATGTGAAAAGGTTGAAAAACATTTACATTTGCCTGTTCAAAGCGGCTCATCAAGAGTTTTAAAGGCAATGAACCGAAACTATACAAGAGAAAAATATTTAGA
>CACZIY010000062.1 GCA_902781345.1 Oscillospiraceae bacterium
GGCATAAAATAGTTGCCCTCTCGAACAATTTTATAAAAGCGGTGTTTACCATTAGCCTTTGAAGCGGCGATATTAACAGCGACATTTTCAAGCATTGCAAAATGGTTGCTGGTAAACACGGCTCCGCCTTCAATTCCTTTCAAATTTTCGCTGCCGTAAACGCTGATATCATATTTTCTTTTTACAAAAGGTTTGCCCAATCGCTCGACTGTTCTACACAAAAAACCGTTGATTTTATACTTAAAAGACTCGTGCAAATAATCGACATCTTCAGGTTTTAGCGTTCTTGACGGTGGGTCATCTTCGACATTTTCAAAAAAGTAGTCGCCACCCTTTTTTTCGTACTCACTAATTCTTTCTAAAACCTTGATTCTGTCGGGCGAAAGTTGCGAAGTTTTCTTCATACCACTGCTTCCTTTGCGAAAAGGATTTTATTGAAATTATTAGGCGATTCGGTTATTCTTTTAGCGGTTTGACGCAAGAATTTGTTTGCTTCTTCATTCGCTTTTTTACCCTCATCGTCAAAGGTTTCAAGCTGTAATCTCAAAAGCTCATAGAAAGGTGTGTCTTTTGCATATTCCCAGAAATATTCATTATAAAGCACATCGTCATAAAACCAAGGCTTGAAGTACATATTATAATGCACAAGGTTAATATCATCTGGATTTGTAGGGTCAATAGACATTTTGTTCCAGCTTTTGCTGATATACTTAACTCTGTTTTTGCAAATTACATTAAGATAATCTTGGTCAGGTGCTACTGTTTCAAACTCGTAAGTATTAAGCAAGTAAGTAAAGTTGCCTAACAAATCTTCCTCTCTCATTAAGGCTAAATTCATTACCAAAACGCCTGAGTTAAAGTATTTTTTAGGACTGTCAACACCGACTGCGTTTTCAACATAATCTACAAAAGTATCATCGCTGATAACCACCATATCGGTAGTAGCAGCAACTAAATTGCCCTCAAGATTTGTATTGTAAAGCTTTGCAATATCAGAAAGTACAACTGTATCGCAATCAATATAAACCGCTTTATCAATTTTTGGAAACATTTCTGGAATAAAAATTCTGAAATAAATTGAAAGGCTGTAATAATCACGAAGCGACAATTTATCAGCAATATTTTTTAATCTATCAGAAACATCTTTAAACTTGATTGTAACATTATCGGTCTGATACTCTAAAATAATGTTTTGGTTTTCTTGCGAAATTTCGTTTTGCAAAACTACTATTTCATATTTTTTATTTTTATCGGAATTTTTTATAAGCGAATGAAGCGAAACCGCAAGGTACGGAATATAAGCATCATCGCAAGCATAAAATACTGTGATTTTATCGTTATTAGTCATATTGTTCTCCTCAAATTCCTGTTTTTTTAACTCATATTCGTCTAAAATATCGTTATATTTTTCGGTTAAAAATTCTTTTACCAAAGCGGTGTTCCAAGGCTTTATATTTCTTGTGTGGAAATACGGTAGCCAAAGTATTGTTTTGGTAAAATGCTGAATAACCGTATCAGGTGAATTATAATCTTTTTGTTCATTAAATTTTCTTGGCAAAATGCGTTTATTAGTTGTCAGTCTGTGAATTGCGGTTTGGTCTGGCAAGAACAAACGCTTTTCAGAGCAAAGCTTTACCGCTTTTTCAAAAAGACCTGTTTTTCTGATTTCAGGCAAATTTAAAAGCATAACGCCTGCATTTATATAATGATATCCCATAAAATATTTGCCGTAATAGTCTAAAACTGCGCCGTATTCATAACCGCTTAAATCGGTATTATAAAGCTCTGATAAATCGCCGTTTACAACTGTATCTGCATCAAGATAAAGCACTTTATCAGGTAAATCAAATTTATCGGTAAAAAGTCGTAAAAATGTAAAAGGTGTATAATCGGTTTTTGCATTAGCGGTGTTTGCCAAAGAGTTCATAAAATGCTCTTTAACATCAATTATAAAAACCTTGCTTTCCTTATTTACACTTTGATAAACCTTTTCTATATATGCCCTTTGTGCTTCATTGAACGGTGAAAAATCTTCATATTCCATAGTAAGAATATAAACATGAAACGGACATTTATTATGCTTAATGGTTGATAAAGCCGAAATTAAAATTCCGTCAAACATTTTGTCGTTGCCTGCATACATAACAGGAATCATTTATTATCCCCCTTTTTATAAATGATATGTTCGTATGTACTGTTTTTTGAATTTTTAAGCATTGTTTTATAGACTTTTTCGCAAAGCATATCTGTTGCTTGCTTTGCCGATAAGTTTTTATCAGCATAAAAAGGACCTTCTAAATAAACCGTTACTCTCGGTCTTTTGCCAAACTTTTTCTTTTGAAATGTTGTTGTCGAAACAAAAACAGGTGCATTGAATTTAACTGGAAATTTAAACGAAACGCTTTTAAAATGGCGTATTTTTGTGTAATAAGGCCAAATATGCGCTTCTGGATAAATGGTTATCATATTGCCTTCTAATAGTCGCCTTTCAATCGCCTTTAAAAAGTTTTTAAAAGGCTTTAGCGCTTTTGGAATAGGAATTGCACCATTCATAAGAATAAAGTTTTTAGTGCCTTTTGACGCTATGTTTTCAGGATTTACAATTACATAAACCTTTTTAAAATACCTTAAAACATTCGGAATAAATGCATCGCCTGCTAAAAGTGTATGATTGCAATATAAAAAGCAACCGCCTTTCATTTTTTTGGTAGTATTATCAACCACTTTTAAACGAAGCTTAAGCTTACAATAAATAAAAGCAAACGGCTTCATTATTATTCTGTAAGCAATAAACGAAAGTATTCGCCAAAGAATATTTTTGTTTATAAACACAAAATCTTCAGCAATATCAATATCGGGTTTTGATACCCCTGCGAACTCATCATTTAATTCGTCAGAATAATAAATTACCTTTTTTTCTTTCACCATAAAGTTTAAACTCGGCCTTTACCGTAAAAGAACAAAGCGATTGTTCCTGGTCCTACATGAGAGCCTGTAACAGGTTCATAACATACAGTTAAACTTTTACCGCAAAAGCCCTTTTCCTTTAATTTTTCTAACAAGTATTCAACGCCACTTACATTATCAGCGTGAGCAATGCCGATATCTTTTGTTTTATCGGTTACATAATTTGAATATCGCTCAGCAAGCGCTTCAAGCGCTTTTTTTGCGCCCCTTGTTTTGTCATACAGGACTATTTTACCACATTCATTACCAATAAGCAAGGGTTTTATTCCAAGCAAACCGCCTACAAAAGCAGCCGCTCCAGAAACTCTGCCTGTGCTTTTAAGATACTTCAAATCATCAACTGTTAAGCACTGACAAAGAATAGGAATTGCTTTCTTAACTTTTTCAGCAACCTTTTCAATTTCTAAGCCTTTTTTAATCGCTCTTGCTGCTTTTATAACCATCATTCCCTCGCCAAGCGAAGCCCCCAGCGAATCAATAACTATAATCTTTCTGTCTGGGTATTGAGGTTTTAATTCTTCTGCTGCAATTTTTGCTGCATTAGAAGTTCCGCTGACGCCGCCTGAAAGTCCTACATACAAAACGTCATTGCCCTCCTCTAACGCTTTTTCAAAGCTTTCAGAAAATTTTGCGATGTTTACCATAGAAGTTTTAATTTGTGCACCGTTACGCATTGCGTCATAGAATTCTTTACCGTCAAAGTTTACCGCAAGCTCATCTTCTTCGCTTCCGTTTACTGAGTAAGTAAACGAAACAACATTTATGTTGTATTTTTCAACTATGTCTTTAGGTAAATTTGCTGCCGAATCGGTAAATAAACTAATCATAATTAAAATCTCCCTTTCTGTAAAAATATTATATTTTTAACCCATAAAATATTATCATAATATTACCGCTTATTCAACCTACTTTTACCCTTCTTATTTTCTACACTAAAAACTCTTTCTCTACCAAGCAAAACACCACTCTACTGATAGTAGAGTGGTGTTTAAAGCTACTGTTTATAAAGGTTTGCGGTATGTTGGATTTAGTGCCAATTTTGCAAGTCAAGAAAATTCTACTGCAAAATTTTTAGTTCTACCAAAGTGAGAATTGCGTTTTTTGAAGTGTTATTTTTCCGACTCTACTACCGCTTTATCAGTTTTCGGTGTTTCAAGAATACCTTGCTCCCAAGATAAATACTTATCGGTCCATTCTTCGCCCGAAGTTCGCCAGGACTCAGGACCGTACCAGCCGAATTTGTCGTGCTTAACATTATGTAGCTGACCGAATGTATTAATGCGAGTACCATATAAACGAAGCGTGATATTGCTTTTACCGTTAAGGCTGAATGTGTAAGGTGCATAGATTATTTCACCCAAGCTCTCGCCATTAGACAAAACCTCAATCAAACCGCCCTTGTAATAAGGAACAAAGATTTTTTGAGCCGAAATTTCAGGTAAAATATAATCAACATTGCCACCGTAAAAAAGCAAACCTTGCTCTGCAATATTGCCGAATTTAAGCTTTTTAGGCAATTTATCAATATAAGGCGAAGTACTGTCATAAACGCCAAAATCACCTAAAATATACATATTTTCGGTGTTTGTTGTTTCGCCAAAAGGCATTTCAACTTCAAGCACATTAACGCCTTTTTTGATTGTGCCGAGATTTACCTTTTCAATGCACTTGTCAACATACCAGCCTACAACCTCGCTTGCAACAGGTTTTCCATTAAATGTAATTACACAATCTTTTGCATTTTCCAGCGCAAGAAAAGCGTTTTTATATCGAATTTTGCTTGTAAACTCGTGTTTTAATTTAATCGTATGAGCAGGCTTCGGCTTATCAAGATTTAGCCAAGGTTGCTCAATTCCCTCGCCTCTTTGGCGAATTGCAATTCTTCTTCGCAACTCGTTATCTTTTCGCAAAATATCTTGATTAGCTTCATAATCTCCGCCGTCTAAGCTAAACTGCGCTTTATCGATTAAATATACATTTTCTTCTGATAATGAATAGTCGACTTCCATTTCTATTTCGCTTGTAAACGAAGCTAATTTATAAGGCATTTTAGTAGCGTTTTCTTCACTTTTATGTGATAATTTTAACATTACGCTGTCGTGTGCAAAAACATCAACTTCAACCGTTGTAAAGCCGTTTTCATAAGAATAATCGATACTATAAATATCGCCGTTTTCACAGTTGAAAATGCTTGGAACAAATTTGCCGTTGATATTAATTGTAATAGTATTCTCTTTAGTATCTTTAATATCAGGCTGGGTTGCTTTTGCGATAAACAACCATCTGTCATCACCGTCAATTCGCATTTGACCGCAATAGTCCGATGAACGAGAGCCATTTTCAACAATTTCAAAACTACGGTATTCATCAATAGTGCCAATAACATTTTCAATGCTATAAGGTTTTACTTCTAAAAGTCTGAAAACCTCATTTGGCACGATTGAAGGCTTGCCGTCCATATATTTTGGCGAGCTGCCAAATGCAACTACTTTCGCCTTTTGCTCTTTAACAGTTTTTAAAACATTTACTGTGCTTGATTTTAAGGTTAGCATAGGCGGAATTATCAAAATATCATATTCCGCTTTGTCAACAATTAACTTTCCGTCATCAAAATGCACATTTTGCTTTTCAAAATTGCTTTCGCTGACAAAGTCAAAATCAACATGATTTTTAACTAACTTTTCGGTTAAAAACTTAAAACTTTTTTCAATGCTTTCAACCTTTTTCTTGGTATATTCTTTTTGACCGAGTGTCAGCCACATATTGCGAATAGGGTGCAAAACTGCCACTTTACATTCCGCCTTGCCACGAGCCAAAATGGTATTAACTCTTGCAAAATAATCTTCGATTAGATGATACTTTTTGTACCAAGCCGCCTGATAGTTAATTGATGCAGGATAATCTCGTTTAGCCTCGCCGTTCATCGAAACTAATGACAAATGCGGTACTCGAAGTGTAACGCCCAAAGCCGCTTGCCAATCGCCGTGCATTTTATGCCCTCTGAAATCGAAGTCCCAATTTGTAACACCGTCAAGCTCGCACAAAACGCCCTCAGCGCCCTTTTGTCGAGCAATTGACGCCGCTTGTTTCAGCGTTATAAACTCGTAACCATTCATAAGCATATCAATGCCCGGCATTGTAAATCCGAGATAATCACGCATTGCATCGCCAACGCTGACAGTCTGCGAATAAAGGCTGCCTTCGCCTAAAACATGACCTGTCATTGAAAGCGAATTTTTATCACACCAATTGCCGTATTTATCAAAATAATTTTCGGCAAAAAGCTTTGCAACTAATTCATAATAATTATATCTTGTTTTTGAATAGCCCTTAACTTCAAAAAAGATTTCAGGCAATTTTTCAACGATATCTTCGCCGTATTCTTCCTTGTAAATGTCGCAAAACTTTTTAGTCCAAGGCAACATAAAATTATCGTTATTTTCAAAAACATTTATGCGGGTATATTGAGGCTCATCGGTAAAAATTGATGGTACTGATTTTTGAAATTCGGCGCCCAAATACTTTTTGTAAGCCTCGTGAGTAATCTTTAAAAATTCATCTGTTGCTTTCGGGTTTAGCATATCGGTATAGCACTGATTGTTAAACCAAGCGTTACCGCTCGGTTCTTTATCAATATAAGCATACCATTTTTGGTACTCGGCATCTTCTTCGTTTGAAATAATTTTGTAATTTGCAACGCCGTTTTCAAATACATTTATATCATAAACCGCTAAAAGCTTTGCCCTTGTATTTGTAATCTCTTTTGTTTGAAATCTTAAATAACACTGCCTGAATTTTGGGTTTTTAGTAACAAAACCGCCCGCAGTACCAGAAGGCCATCTATCTTCATCATAAAGATAAGTAAGCATATTATTTTGCTTTGCCTTTTCGTTGCAAGTAGTTACCAAATCAAAAAACTCTTGCGATAAATAAGGCGTTGCCATACCTACTCTTGAATGAATATGAAAACCACCGAATCCCATTTCTTTAAACACATCAATCTGGCGTAAAAGTTCGTCCTTTTCAAGCGAACAGTTCCAAGCCCAAAAAGGCGCCGCTCTGAAATGGTTTTCGGGATTTTTAAATCTGTTAACTGTTAATTCTTCTTTAGTCTGCGGATAAAACATCATAATCTCCTTAAAGGTTTAAAAAATCTTTTCTATAATCAACACCAAAATATTCAGCCAACTCAACCATTTGTTCATCAGTAATTGTGTTAACTCTCGGCAAATGAGCAGTAAGCATATAAATTTGTGCTGCTTTTTCAACTGTTTCAATAAGTCCGAAGGTTTCGTCCATTGTTTTGCCAGCACCGTAAATTCCGTGCATACCCCAAACTACCAAACGAAATTCTTCCATCTTTTTAGCAGTAGCTTCGCCAATTGAATTTGTTCCGCAAAGCATCCACGGCAAAACGCCGACACCGTCAGGAAATACCACAATACACTCGGTACACATCTCCCAAAGCGTATGAGTAAATTCTTTTTCACTTAATTTATGAACAAAGTTCATAGCGAGTGTATTAGTAGGGTGCGAATGCATAACTACACGGTTTTGCGGATCAACTTTAAGTCTTGCAATATGGCTCATCAAATGAGCAGGCAATTCGGAAGTGAATTTACCGCCGTCATTATAACCCCAAAGAAGCTCAGCAGTTTTTCCATCATTTGCAATTTTAATAATGCCTAAATTATTTTCAGGGTCATCCTGAACATTTTTAAAATATTTGCCTGTTCCTGTTACAATAAAGATTTTTCCGATTAATTCTTTTGCGTCAAAGCCAATATCAATTGTGCGAATAGGTCTGTTAATATCTAAATACTTTGAAACTTCTTCTTCATCTAACATATAACTGATATTTCCGCCGTTGCGTTCGTCCCAACCGAGTCGATACATATTAGCGGTAGTCTTTTTCATTTCTTCTACAAAAGGTGATTTTAAAATATTTTCCATTATCTATTCACCAAAACTTCCTTTTCGTATTCTTTAACTGTTGTTAAATAATCTTTTTCTACTTTTTCACGCTTTAAAAATTCTTCCCAAACATCGCCGAAAGGTGCTGTTTTTAATTCCTCTTGCATAACCATAAGCGAGGTAAAATCGCTTTCATCTTGTTTTAGTTTTAAGTCTTCATTTGGCTGCAAAAGTGCAAACAACAAAGCTTTTTGCACATTTCTTACACCCGTTACCCAAGCAGAAATGCGATTGATTGACGCATCAAAATAATCGGTTGCGATAAACACTCTGTCAAGTGCATTATTTCTTACAATTTCTTTTGCGATTTCTTTTGTTTCATCATCAAACAAAACAACATGGTCAGAGTCCCAACGAACACCTCTTGTAATATGAAGAGCGATTTTTTCGTTGAACAACAAAAGCGAAGAAATTTTGTCAGAAACTAATTCTGTTGGGTGATAATGACCGTTGTCCATAAGCGGTGTTATGCCCTTGTAATTTGAATATGAAAGACAAAATTCCGAAGAACCTACTGTATAGCTTTCAAGACCGATACCAAAAACTTTTGATTCAAGTGTAACAAAAACCTTTGATTTATCATAATCAACCGCCAAAATTTCATCAAGCGATTTTTTAAATCTTTGTCTTGGAGAAAATCTATCGGCAGGTATATCTTTATAACCGTCAGGAATCCAAATATTCATAACGCAAGGAATACCCGTTTGCTCTGCAAAATACTGTGCTATTTTAATGCAAGCCTTACCGTGATTTACCCAGTAGCTTCTAACATCTTCATCAGGTGAAGAAAGAGTTAAATTATCTTTAACCATTGGGTGTGCAAAAAAAGTAGGGTTAAAGTCAATTCCAATATTTCTTTGCTTTGCAAAATCAACCCATTTTTCAAAATGCTTTGGCTCTAACTTATCTCTGCCGACCTTTTCGCCCTGCTCAAAAATTGCATAGCAAGCGTGAAGATTAAGCTTCTTTTTACCACCCAAAAGCGAAAAAGCTTTATCAATATCAGCCATAAGTTGTTCAGGCGTTTTGGCTCTGCCTATGTAATTTCCTGTAGTTTGAATACCGCCAGAAAGGCTTTCACCAGCGTCAAAGCCTATAACATCATCACCTTGCCAGCAATGAATTGAAATAGGTGTGTTTTGCAAGCTTTCAATTGCTTTTTCGGTATCAACCGAAAGCTTTTCATAAATCTTTTTGGCTTCCTTGTATCTGCTCATTTTCATTTAACCCCCGTTATTTCAAATGTATTTAAAATTAATTCTCTCGCATCAGATAAATCTTTACATTCTTTTGAAAAAATTAATTGTGCTACAATGTTGCCTGTTGCGGTAGCCTCTTTCAACCCTGTGAAAACACTTTTACCCGTATAGCTTTTGCAAAGGCTGTTTAAATATTTATCGGAACTTCCGCCGCCTACAATATGAATATCATTAAATGTTTTGCCTGTAATTTTTTCTAATTCTTTTACTGCATTTTTGTAAGATAATGCGAGTGAATTATAAACGCAAGCTAAAATATCTTCAATCGGCAAATCTTTTTCACCAAGGTAATTTTTTATCGCTTCAATCATATTATCGGGTGCAACAAAATCGGGTGCATTCACATCAATTGTTTTGCTGTAATCGCTTTTTCTTGCCATATTCATCATTTCATCATAAGTATAACGCTTATCAAGATTTCTGCGAATATTTTGCAAAAGCCACATTCCCATAATATTTTTTAAAAATCTGAAACGATATTCAATTCCGCCCTCGTTTGTAAAATTCGCCGCCATTGCACTTTCGCTTAAAACAGGCTCTAAAATTTCTGCGCCTATTAAGCTCCAGGTGCCAGAAGAAATGAAAATAGAGTTTTCATTTATCGGACAAGCGGCAACTGCCGCTGCGGTATCGTGAGACGGTGCAAAAACGACTGTCGAATTAAAACCACACTCTTTTTGAAACTCAGCCGAAAACTCGCCGATTTTATCACCTGGCTTATAAAGCGGTTTAAAAATTCTTTTTGGTAATTTTATTTTTTCAATAATTTCAAAATCCCAATCCTTATTCTTAGCATTTAAAAGCCCTGTTGTTGAAGCGTTGGTATATTCGTTCTTAATCTCACCTGTCAACTTAAAAGAAAGGTATTCAGGAATCATCAAAAAATACTCTGCTTTTTCAAGTTTTCCTGTTTTTTTATCGCAGAAAAGTTGATAAATCGTATTGAAATTTTGCTTTGCAATACCTGTTTTTTTGTAAAGCTCAGCTTGCGGCAAAAGCTTTTCAAATTCACTTTGAATTTTCGCTGTTCTGCTGTCGCGATAACAAAATGCAGGTAAAATTTCTTTTTTATCCTTATCAAGCAAGCAGTAGTCAACACCCCAAGTATCAATCGCAACTGTCTGAGGTATTTTATTTATCTTAGCACATTTTTTAATGCCGTTTTTAACTTCTTTTACTAAATTTTCTATGTCCCAAATAAGTGAGCCGTCTTGCTTTTTTAAGTTGTTTTCAAAACGATAAATCTCTTGCAAGCACAGCTTACCATTTTCAACATAACCTAAAATGTGCCTGCCGCTTGAAGCGCCGATATCAACCGCTAAATGATAATTCATACATTTACCCCTTAATACTTAAATGCACTGTCGCCGATAAACTCTCTGATAAGCGCATTTTTATCAATTTTTTCTTTATTAATTATTTCAATCTCGTTCATTACACTTAAAATATCATCAATGCGTTTATCGCCCGAAAGCTTTTGCAAATCATCATACAAAAACTTTTTATAAACCGACATTTCATAAGCAAAAAATGTATCAATATCAAAATCAGC
>CACZIY010000063.1 GCA_902781345.1 Oscillospiraceae bacterium
AATTGAGCCAAATGTATTAAGATGTTGCGGACCGACCGATGTAATAACAGCGGTTGCAGGATTGGCAATATCGCAAATTTCTTTAATATCGCCTTTCTTTTTCGCACCCATTTCAACTACAAAAATTTCGGTTTGCGGTTTCAAATGGTTTCTTACTGTAATAACAACGCCCATTGGTGTATTAAAACTACCAGGGGTAATAAGCGTATTATATTTTTCAGATAAAATTCTGCCTAAAATGTATTTTGTAGAGGTTTTACCGTAAGAGCCGGTAAGACCGATAATTTTTAAATCAGGCATTGATTTCAAAATCTTTTTAGCGTCATTAATAAAATATCTTTTAATCGCTCTTTCTATCGGCGCATTAATAATATTAAGTAAGCAAACAAAAAACGGCGATAAAAATGTAATTACACAAGCAATTATTACTGCAATATAAGGCGGTAATACATTGAAAAATGTGATTACGCAAAGTGCTAAAACAATTATAGAAGCAGTTATGTAAAAACGCTTTATTCGTGATGTAAAAACAATACCTTTTTTAGCGTGTTTTGTTTTATAAACTGTATAAAAAATCCTTATTGCCGAAAAAATGGCGGTGAAAACTAACGCTAAAACCTTTAAATCAAAAACTGCAAAAAGTGAAACTAAAAGTGCAGAAACTAACGAAAAAACAGTTTTTGCTTTAAACTCACCTTTTAAATAATCAAAAAAACGAGAATTAAAATAGGAGTTAAGCTGTAAAAAATGAAGTTGTCTGGTAATGCTTATCAATACTGTTACAAAAAGCAGTAATGAGCAAATTTTTAAAATCATTTACTTTCCTCCAAAAAACTTTTTAAAATTGCATCTGTTCCAACAGGGTTTTCGATAAAGTTCCAATGCGAAAGCCCTGGCATTACAACAAGTCCGCAATCCTTAACCTCTTTTTCAATAACCTTTGCCATCCAAAGCGGTGAAGCGGTATCGTTTTCTCCCCAGATAAGCAAGGTTGAAGCGGTGATGTTATGAAGCTTATCAGTAACATCAGAATTTATTAAATTAACCAAAGTTCTTCGCATAACAGGCGGTGCCGAATTGTAATCAGCCGAGCCAAAATGCTTGCGAAGTGCTTCGAGTGAATTTTCGGTATAATTTTTTATAATAGGTAAGGTAAGTGCTTTTCGTGCTGTTTTAAAAGCGGTTTGGCGTAATTTTTGCTTAAATGTTTTTTTGTTTTTTATGCCAGCCGCACCAAAAAGCACGATTTTTTTAGGGGTGCAATAGCCGTTTGCACACATATTCAAAATAGTTCTGCCGCCATTTGAATGGCCTATCATAATAGGGTTTTCAAGCCCGATTTTGTCCATAAATTCCTTGGTGATTTTACAGTAATCATCAGGAGTTAACGGCTCTTTTGGCAAGTCGGATTTGCCGCAACCAGGAGCATCGAGCGAAATGCAACGAAAATTTTGTGATAGCGGCGCAATCATTCTTTTAAAAGAATCAAGCGAAGCACCCCAACCGTGCAGGAACAAAATATCGTCGCCCTGACCGCAAATTTCATAATTCAGTTTTATTCCCATAACCTCTACGGTCATAATTTTCACCCTTTAAGTTAATTATTTTTTCTTGTGCAATTGTTTCATTCTTTGCTCTTTGGAAAGCACCATTTTACGAAGTCGAATTGACTCAGGAGTAACCTCAACCAACTCATCATCTTTAATAAACTCAAGCGAACGCTCAAGCGAGAAAACTGACGGCGGTGTAAGACGAAGCGCCTCATCAGAACCTGCTGCACGAGTATTTGTAACGTGTTTTTTCTTACAAACATTGCAAACCAAATCTTCGGCTTTTGGGTTTTCACCGACAATCTGACCCTCGTAAACATCAACGCCAGGGCCAACAAAAAGCCTACCTCTGTCTTGTGTGTTAAACAAGCCGTAAGATGATGTTACACCTGTTTCAAACGAAACAATTGAGCCTGTGTTTCTGCTTGGAATATCGCCCTTGTATTCCTCATAATTTGAGAATACATGGTTCATAATTCCGTTACCGTTTGTATCGGTCAAGAATTCCGAACGATAACTCATAAGACCACGAGCCGGAATTTTAAATTCAAGGTGAGTCATACCTGTTTCTCTTGTTCCCATATTAACAAGCTCTGCCTTGCGGTTACCGAGTTTTTCCATAACCGCACCTACATAGTTTTCAGGTACTTCAATCATCAAAAGCTCAATAGGCTCTAAAAGCTTACCGTTTTTATCTTTTTTATAAATAACTTGCGGACGGGATACTTGGAATTCGTAACCCTGACGGCGCATAGTTTCAATCAAAATTGAAAGGTGCAATTCACCTCTGCCAGAAACCTTGAAAGTATCAGCCGAATCGGTTTCTTCAACACGCATTGAAACATTTGTTTCAACCTCTTTAAAAAGACGGTCCCTAAGATTTCTCGAAGTAACAAATTTACCCTCTTTACCTGCAAAAGGCGAATCATTTACAATAAAATTCATTGCGATTGTAGGTTCATCAATCTTAACAAATTCCATTTTTTCAATATGTTCAGGGTCGCAAGCGGTTTCGCCGATATTTAAGTCTTCAATACCCGAAACGCAGATAATATCGCCCGCAACAGCTTCTTCGGTTTCAACTCTTGAAAGTCCGTCAAAGGTGTAAAGACGGGAAATTTTTACATTTTCCTCAGTACCGTCTTGCTTGCAAAGCACAACCTTATCATTAATATGCACTTTACCTCTTTCAACTCTGCCGATACCGATTCTGCCAACATAATCATCATAATCAATGTTAGAGAAAAGAATTTGCAAAGGACCGTTCGGGTCATTTTCAGGAGCTGGTGCTTCATCAATAATCATATCTAAAAGCGGTCTTAAATCAGTACCCTTTTCATTTGGGTCAAGCGAAGCGTAACCATCACGAGCCGAAGCATAAACTACAGGGAATTCCAACTGGTCATCATCAGCGCCGAGTTCGATAAACAAATCAAGCACTTCGTCAACAACCTCTTCAGGTCTTGCACCCTCACGGTCAATTTTGTTGAGAACAACGATAGGTTTTTTGCCGAGTCCCAACGCTTTTTTAAGTACGAAACGAGTTTGTGGCATACAACCCTCAAACGCATCAACAAGCAATAAAACGGTATCTACCATAAGCAGAATACGCTCAACCTCGCCACCGAAATCAGCGTGGCCCGGGGTGTCAACTATATTGATTTTGCAATCTTTATAGTGAATACTTGTGTTTTTTGCGAGAATAGTAATTCCTCGTTCTCTTTCCAAATCGTTAGAGTCCATAACTCTTTCAGCGACTTCTTGATTTTCTCTGAATGTGCCCGATTGTTTTAACATTTCGTCAACCAAAGTAGTTTTGCCATGGTCAACATGGGCGATAATTGCGATGTTTCTTAAATTTTGTGTTTCTGTCATACCTTAACTTTCTTTCCTTTTTTACTTATAAATTCTTTATTACATATTTATACATAATACATTATATCAAATTCTATGAAATTTACAAGGAATTTTAGCAAAAAAACTTTTATTTTTTTCTTTTTCTTGCGTTTTTCAAAGGCAATTAGTTTACATAACTATAATATGTTGAAAACTATGTGGAAATGTTAAAAACCTATAATGCCTATTATCAGGCGGTTTATAAAAAATCAGTAAATTTTTTAAGTTACATAAAAAATTTTTTCAACATTTTTTACCACAAGTTTTCAACCTAAAGAAACATCTAAAAGCATCATAATTGCAAAGCCGAAAACTATGCCCATTGTCGCAAAATACGGGCTTGCTTCTTTGCTTTGCTGACATTCAGGGATAAGCTCGTGAACCGCTACTAAAATCATTGCGCCTGCAGCAAATGAAAGCGTAAACGGTAAAATCTTTTTAATGTAAACTACCAATAACGCACCGATTACACCTGAAATTGGCTCAACTAAGCCAGATGCTTGCCCGATTATAAAGCTTTTTGCAACTGTGCAGCCCTCTCTTCTGAGCGGAAGCGATACTGCCGCACCCTCGGGAAAGTTTTGCAAACCAATTCCGACAGCGATTGTAACTGCGCCCATTAACGCTTCAGTTGAAAACGCTTTGTTTGATAATGCACCAAAAGCGACACCGACCGCAAGTCCCTCTGGAATATTGTGCAAGGTTATTGATAAAACAAGCAATATTATGCGGTTTAGCCTGTCGTTTTTATTCATAGATACACCAACACCGCTTCTGGCTTTGGTAACGATTTTATCAGATGCCCACATAAAAATTGCACCGCATAAAAAGCCGATTGAAACTATCAGCCAAGCAGGTGTTTTAAGATATTCTTTTGCGCTGTCAATTGCAGGCTGCAAAAGCGACCAGAACGAAGCCGCTATCATAACACCTGCCGCAAAACCTAACATTAAATTCATTACTTTTTGATTTGTTTTTTTGAAAAATATAACTGTTGCCGCACCCAGCGCTGTAACGCTCCAGGTACCAAGCGTTGCAACTGCCGCCATAATTACAGCATTATTCATAAAAATCCACCTCTTAATTAATCTATGAAATTAATTATTTAAAGTGAAATAAAAGTTGCTAAAATACAAAGATTGTGATATAATAAACAAAAAAGTCAAGAAGGAAATAAAAATGAGCGAAAATTGTACTCACGACTGTTCTACTTGCGGCGAAAATTGCAGTGAGAGAACAGCAATTCAAAAAGAAAAACCAAATGAATTTTCAAGTATTAAAAAGGTTATCGGCGTTGTAAGCGGTAAAGGCGGTGTAGGTAAATCATTAGTTACCTCTTTGCTTTCGGTTAGTTTACAACGAAGAAATAAAAATTGTGCTGTTTTAGATGCTGATATTACAGGTCCGTCTATTCCAAAAGCATTTGGCATACACGAAAAAGCAAAGGGTAGCGATGACGGAATTTTTCCGGCAAAATCAAAATTCGGCACACAAATTATGTCGATTAATATGCTTTTGCCTGATGAAACCGACCCTGTTGTATGGCGTGGTCCTGTTATTGCAGGCACAGTAAAGCAATTCTTTACCGATGTAATTTGGAACGATGTTGATTATATGTTTGTTGATATGCCTCCTGGTACTGGTGATGTTCCGCTGACTGTATTTCAGTCCCTCCCTGTTGACGGCATTGTTATTGTAACATCTCCTCAAGAGCTTGTTTCAATGATTGTCGGTAAAGCGGTTAAAATGGCAAAAATGATGAACATTCCAATTTTGGGAATTGTTGAAAATATGTCTTATTTTGAATGTCCTGATTGCCACAAAAAGCATAGCATTTTCGGCGAAAGCAACATTGAAAATTTGGCAAAAGATTTTGGAATTGACAGCGTTTCAAAAATTCCTATTGACCCTACACTCGCAAAAAATTGCGATAACGGTGTGATTGAATTATTTGAAGGTAATTGGCTTGAAAGCCTTGCTGATAAAATCGAAAAAATATAAAAAACATAAAGGAGTATAAGCAATGAAAATTATTTTTAATCAAGACAAAAAAATTGTAGATGCAATCAGAGAGGGTCTTAAAAAGAAAGGCGGTTACTGCCCTTGCCGACTTGAACAAACAGAAGATAATATGTGCATGTGCAAGGAATTCAGAGAGCAAATTGCCGACCCTGATTTTGAAGGCTACTGCCATTGCAGACTTTATTACAAAGAGAAATAAGGAGGTAGATTTAATGGCTGAAGTTACACTCACAAGTGAAAATTTTGAAAAAGAGGTTTTAAAATCAGAAAAACCCGTTTTAGTTGATTTTTGGGCTGTTTGGTGCGGTCCTTGCCAGATGTTAGCGCCTACTGTTGCGGAAATCGCAGAAGAATACAGCGATAAAGTCAAAGTCGGCAAAGTTAATGTTGATGATGAAATGGAACTTGCTCAATCTTTTGGAATTCAAAGTATTCCTACATTAATTTTGTTTAAAGACGGAAAAGCGCAAAAAACTTCAATAGGTCTTGTATCAAAACAAGAAATTTTAGATTTAATTGATTAATAAAAAACAAAAATCCCGACTTATTTCAAGTCGGGATTTTTTAGTTGTAAATTAAATTTTATTCCAAACAACGCCCTCACGAGTATCTTTAATTTCAATACCCATATCTAATAAATCAGCACGAATTTTATCGGCTTTTTGGAAATCCTTTGCCTTTTTAGCTTCGGCACGCTCAGCGATTAAGGCTTCAACCTTTGCTGCTAATTCATCATCAGCGCCGTCATCTTTTTCATTTGCTTTTTTAATTAAATCAAGCGATAAAACCTTGTCAAATTTTTCAATAAGATAAAGCTTTGTAGCATCAGTTATATTTGCCTTTAAAACATCATAAAGTGCAGTAATGGCAAGCGAAGTGTTTAAATCGTTATCAAGCGCTTCTTTAAACTTTTCGTCATAAGGTTTTGCTTGCGCTAAATTTGGCTCGCCACTTGTTTCAAGCGAAGCGATTTTTTTAATCAATTTATTAAAAGCGACTTTCGCATTGTCCATTCCCTCATACGAGAAAACAAGCGATTTGCGATAGTGCGACTGCAAGCAGAAAAAGCGGTAAATAATCGGGTCATAGCCCTTTTCTTCGAGCAATGAAACAGTAAGAAATTCGCCCTTTGATTTTGACATTTTACCCGAATTTGTATTAAGGTGCAAAACATGGAACCAATAATTACACCACTTATGACCGAGATATGCTTCTGACTGCGCAATTTCGTTTGTATGATGCGGAAAAGCGTTATCAATACCGCCGCAATGAATATCAAGATATTCGCCTGAATGTTTAATAGAAATTGCCGAGCACTCAATATGCCAGCCAGGGTAACCTACACCCCAAGGGCTGTCCCATTTTAACTCCTGATCATCAAATTTTGATTTTGTAAACCAAAGCACAAAGTCGGTTTTGTTTCGCTTATTTGTATCTTCAAAAACATCTTCTCTAACGCCGACTTGCAAATCTTCAGCGTCGTGCTTATTAAAAACATAATACTCATCTAATTTTGAAGTATCAAAATAGATATTGCCGCCTGCCTCATAAGCATAGCCTTTTTCAAGCAAAGTACCAATCATTTTGATAAATTCATCAATGCAACTTGTTGCAGGCTCTACTACATCAGGGCGTTTGATATTGAGCTTTTTCATATCCTCAAAAAACGCATCGGTATAAAATTTTGCGATTTCCATTACCGACTTATGCTCTCTTTTTGCGCCTTTTAACATTTTGTCCTCGCCGGTATCGGCATCGCTTGAGAGATGACCTACATCGGTAATATTCATAATTCTTTTTACATCATAACCGCTGTAACGAAGATATTTTTCCAAAATATCTTCCATAATATAGGTACGAAGATTGCCGATATGCGCAAAATGATAAACAGTAGGTCCGCAAGTGTACATTGAAACCTTGCCGTTTTCATTTGGTTTAAATTCTTCTTTTTTATGCGTTGCAGTATTATAAATTGATAACATTATTTATCTCCTAATTTTTCTTCTAACTTTTTGATTTTATGCTCTAACTCGCAGATTTTTTGTGCAAGCGGGTCAGGAAAATGAATTTGGTCAAGGTCGCAAAGGTGTTTTTCACCGTTTAAGCGTACCACTCTTGCAGGAATACCGACAGCGGTGCTGTTTTCAGGAATTTCCGAAAGCACAACTGCACCGGCCGCAATTTTAGAATTATCGCCGACTTTAAAAGGACCCAAAACCTTTGCTCCTGCACCAATCATAACATTGTTGCCGATTGTCGGGTGTCTTTTTCCCTTGTCCTTACCCGTACCGCCAAGCGTTACACCTTGATAGATTGTAACATCATCGCCGATTTCGCAAGTTTCACCGATAACAACGCCTGTTCCGTGGTCGATAAAAAATCTTCTGCCAATTTTAACAGCAGGGTGAATTTCAATATTCGTTTTTTTGGCTGCTCTTTGCGAAATCCATCGAGCTAAAAAGTAAAACTTGTGGCGGTAGAAAAAGTTTGCTCTTCTGTGCATTCTTACCGCTTTTAACCCTGGGTATAAAAACAAAACCTGCAAGGTAGATGTTGCAGCAGGGTCATTCGCTTTTACGCAAGCAATATCCTCTCTTAATCTTTTAAACATGAACTGTTCCTCCAAAAACAAAAAATCTCCGCTGTGCAAAGCACAACGGAGGCAAATTTTTAAAAAAATTTACGGTTCCACTCCAAAGTAAAACTCATCATAACTTTAACGCAGTCGAAACGGATAAGGATACTTGTTTTCCCCTTATCAACGAATAAGGCGCACTTTCAAAATTTAAGCTTTACGGTGATTTCAGCTTTTACACCGCTCTCTGAAAAAGCCTTAAAAATTTACTCTTCCTTATTATTGTTTTTAAAATATAACTGTATTGTAACACACTTTTTTAAAAAAAGCAAATTATTTATTTGAATTTATAAAATCTTTGTTCGCTGTAATATATGTTATTCCCGCAATTAATGTGAAAACTGCTGTAATCCAAAGCAATGCAGAATAGATTATTTCAAGCACCAAATCCACGCTTTTTGGCAATGTCCAACAAGTACGCTCAAGCACCGCCAAGAAAATAAGCGTTGCTATAATTGCTACCATTTGCATAACGGTTTTGGTTTTACCCCACATATTTGCAGCAACAACTTTTCCTTCGCTTGCAACAACCATTCTAACTGAGGCTACAATAAATTCACGAAGTAAAACAATAAAAGTTACCCAAACAATGCCGTAGCCTTTTTGTAAGAATGTAAAACCTAAAAAAGCCGCCGTAGTTATCATTTTATCGGCAATTGGGTCTAAGAATTTGCCGAAATCAGTTATTAATTGTTGGTCTCTTGCGATTTTTCCGTCAAAATAATCGGTTATTGAAGCGATTAAAAAAATCAATAAAGCAACCGCATAATGAAAAGGAAAATCAATTATCATTGCGACTAAAACAGCCGGTGATAAAACAAATCTTATAACTGTTAATTTGTTAGGTAAATTAAGTTTCATTTGATTTCTTCTCCTAAAAGGTCGTAATCAATTCTGTCATATATTTTAAGCGGTAAAATTTCACCCGCTTTATGCTCACTCTCGCTCATAAAGAAAACTTTTCCGTCAATATCAGGTGCGTCCATCTTAGTTCTGCCATAATAGCATTTATTCATTTTATCGTAACCCTCAACCAAAGTATCAAAGGTTTTGCCGATAAAGCTTTCAGCTAAATCATCGTTAACTAATGATTGCTCCGCCATAATAACTTCTAATCGGCGTTGCTTTACATCTTCATCAATCTGGTCTGGCATTTGTGCTGCTGGGGTATTCTCCTCTTGCGAATAAGCGAATGCACCCATTCTGTTAAACTTTGTGTTTTTTACAAACTCGGCAAGAATTTCAAAATCTTTTTCGCTTTCTCCGGGAAAACCTACAATAAATGTTGTTCTGATAACAATTTCAGGAATTTCTTTTCTAAGCTTTTCAACAACACCTTTAAGCATTTTACTGTCGCCTTTACGGTTCATTCTTTTCAAAACGCTGTCGCTTGCGTGTTGCATAGGAATATCAAGATATTTAAGCACCTTTGAATTACGTTTTATCGCAGAAATCAGTTCATCGGTAATTTTATCAGGATAGGTATATAAAATTCTTATCCACTCGATGCCGTCAATTTCCTGAAGCTTATCTAAAAGCTCTGGCAATTTGTATTCACCATACAAATCTTCGCCGTAACGGGTAGTATCTTGTGCGATAAGTATTATTTCTTTTGCGCCGTTGTTGGCTAAATTTTTTGCTTCTTCAATTACATTTTCAATTTTTCTTGAACGAAAACGCCCTCTTATCATAGGGATTGCACAATAGGTACATTTATTATCGCAACCGTCAGCGATACGAAGATAAGCGGTGTAATTCGGCGAGGTTAAAATTCTATCACCATCTAAAAGCAAATTATCCTGATTAGAAAATGGCGAATAAGGACAACCGCCGAGCGTTTTTGAAACAATATCGCAAATATTTTTATTTTCGCCAATGCCGACAACTGCGTCAACCTCTGGCAATTCTTCTAAAATTTCATCACGATAACGCTGTGCTAAACAGCCTGTAACAATAATTGCTTTTAGTTTTCCTTGCTTTTTAAGCTCGGCAAGCTCTAAAATATTATCAATCGCCTCTTGCTTTGCATCGGCAATGAAACCGCAAGTGTTTACTATAACGGCGTCCGCCTCATTTTCATCAGTGGTAATTTCAAAACCGCCCTCTTGTAAAATTGAAAGCATTATTTCAGCGTCAACCTGATTTTTTGGGCATCCCAAAGATACCATTCCGATTTTTGACATTTCTATCTCCTGTTTACCTTTTTATAAATTAACATAGTTATTAAATTAAGCAGTATTCCTAAAATACGCTATTTCGATTTTCTATAAACCAGTACAAATAAAGTATTCAACAGCATTGCTGAGATAAGTGTAGTAAAAATTCTTGCTACCAAAATAGAAACTAAAACTGAAGCGAAGTCTTTTATTATATAAACCGTAATTATAAACATTACAAGGCAAAACAAAAACAAAGCTATTGATGCAATAAGCTTTACCTTTACTGACTTTATGTAAAACGATGCAAAAAAAGATAATATTCCTATTATCAAAAATATTCCTAATTCCATTTTTTAATCCCCTTCAAACATTTCGATTGCATGTTTTATTGCATCATAATTATAGCCTTTTCGCTGTAAAGCCGCAATCATTCTGCGTTTTACCTTTTCATCAGTCGAAAAGGTAGCATATTTA
>CACZIY010000064.1 GCA_902781345.1 Oscillospiraceae bacterium
TTTTTCGATACAGTAGCATTATCCATATCAAAAATGCCGATTATTTCATCATTTTTAACAAATGTGTTTCCGCCAAGATACAACATTTCTTTTCACCGTTTACTCATTTGTAAGCAAGCCGTTTTCCATTTTGAAAACCTTGCCGCTGTTTAGTGATTTTATAGTATTAGGGTCGCAACAGGTAATAAAAACCTGCCAGCCTTTTATGTGATTTAAAATGTAATCCTGCCTTGTTAAGTCAAGCTCGCTCATCACATCATCTAAAATTGCGATAGGCTGTTCGCCTGTGTATTTTTTAAGAATTTCCGCTTCGGAAAGCTTTAGTGATACAACTGCCGAACGGCGCTGGCCCTGCGAGCCAAAAATTTTAAGCGCTAAGTTGTTGATGAAAAACTCCATATCATCACGGTGCGGTCCGCAATTTGTTGTTGAAGTTGCGGCGTCTTGCACCCTGCTTTGCTTTAAATTTTCAAAAATTTCTTCTTCGCTGCCGGACCCCGTTGTACATTTATATTTAATTGAAATTTCCTCTTTATTTGAAGAAATTCCGCTGTAAATATCTTTAATATAATCGCCGAGCGCTTCGATATATTTTTTTCTTTGCGCAATTACATAAGCACCGTATTTTGCGATTTTACCCTCGTAAACATCAAGCATAAAATCGAGTTCAGGATGAAAAACAACATCTTTTAACACGGTGTTTCTTTGCACAACTGCACGATTATATGCGGTTAAAACCTTGCTGTAATTAGGCCTTATAGTTGAAATTGCGTTATCTAAAAACTTTCTTCTGACAATAGGTCCTTCTTTTATCAAATCCATATCAGCAGGTGAAAAAAGTACCGCTGTAAATTTTTCCGAAAGACCGCTTGCCGAACTCAAATTTATATCGTTAACCGACGCCAAGCGTTTGTTGGTGATAATTATATCGGCTTTTTGTGAGCGTTCACCTGAAAAAAATGTAGCTTTTAGCTTTGCGGTTTGATTTTCACTTAAAATGTTGATAAGTTGATTATCTTTTGTACCACGAAAGCTTTTTTTGCCTGTAAAAAGCCAGATTGCTTCGATTAAATTGGTTTTCCCTTGCGCATTATCGCCATAAATAATATTTATCTCTTTATTTGGTAAAAATTCGCCTTTTTTTAAATTGCGATAATTTTCATATTCAAATTTTTCTATATACATTTAGTCTATCACTTCAATTATTTCATCAAAAATCTCAATTTTATCGCCAGAGCGGATTTTTTTACCACGCATAAGGCAAGTTTCACCGTTTACCTTTACTTCGCCGTCAAGCACAAACATTTTAGCAGCACCGCCTGTCGGTGCAATGCCCGAAAGCTTTAACAGCGAATCTAATTTTATAAATTCAGTATCAATTTTAATTTGCATTTTTATTTTTCTTTCGTTATTTTTATTTTTTATAAATCTTCCCTTTACCAAAGACGGCGCGGTGAGCCACCGCCGGCATACTCTTCGGCAATAAGTTTGATAAAGCTTTTAGTTTTTTTCTTGCCTCAGGGTTGAAGTTAGATTTTGCTTTATGTCTTGCAACAATATATTGAGGTGCCCCTTTGAGGGGAACTGTCGCCTTTAGGCGACTAAAGGGTGGTTTATCAAACATCTTGTCGAAGAATTAAAAGAGGTGGCACTCGACTATTCGGCTTTCATTATTACAGGGACTACGATAAACAAGAAATCTTCGCCCTCGAGTGGTAAAATTTTAATAGGTCTTTGCGGACCATTAATAACAACCTTAACCTTATCAGTATCAACTGCTCGAAGTGCATCAATAAAAAATCTTGAATTAAATCCGATTTCCTGTTCCTCACCCGAAATATCGCAACTGAGAAAATCAGAAGATTTACCGTTGATTGTTGAACAACGCATATAAACCTGATTATCTTTAACTGTGCAACGAATTGGTGATTTTACCCTATCAGAAATTACAAGTGAAATTCTTTCAATTAAATTAAGCATTTCTTTTGTATCAGAAACAACTACTGTTAATTCACCCTCAGGAATTACAGAATTGTTGTTATAATTAAAGAATTCACCCTCTAATAATCTTGATATTAAAATGTAATCTTTAATAGTAAATTCAATATGGCGGCGACTTACGCTGATTTTTATATCAAAATCTCCGTCTTCACCGATAATTTTCAAAATTTCATTAAGTCCTTTTGAAGGAACAACAAAACTAAACTCGCCATTATCATTAATTTCTTCTTTTCTAATTGCCAAACGACAACCGTCAGCCGAAACTAATTTTAATACATTATTATTAAGCTCAAATAATATACCTTTATAAATAGGTCTGTCATCAGCAGTTGAAACCGCAAAAACAGTCTGTGAAATCATACTTCTGAGAGTTTCAGCATTAACAGAGAATGATTTTTCATCATCAAGCTTTGGAAGCTCAGGGTATTCGTTAGCATCTAAAGCGATAATTGTAAATTCACTGGTACCACCTGTAATTAAAGCTTTATTAACATCATAAATTTCAATTGTTACTCTGTCAGACGGTAATTTTCTTAAAATTTCACCTAAAATTTTAGCGTTAAGTACTGTACAGCCCTCTGTAACAATATCAGCTGAAATTTTTGTTTGCATAGCAATTTCAAGGTCATAACCCGAAAGAATAATTTCATTTTGATTTGTTCTTATTAAAATACCCTCTAATGTTGCAAGTGAAGATTTAGAAGTAACTGCTCTGGCAACACAACTAACTGCATTTGATAATAATGCTGTTTCACAAGAAAATTTCATTTTATTGTTCTCCTTTTACATTTTAAAAGTTTTCACATCAGAAATTAAAAAATCATTCGTTTTTTGTTTTGTGTCCTACATAACTAACTATTAATTTTAGAAGTAGTAGTAGGGGTAGTTAAAAATGTTAAAAACTCATAGATTTGTTTTAAACAGTAAGTTTTGACATCAACATAAAATGTTAATGATTTTTAAGTAATTTTTGAAAATATTTTTTAATACTAAATTTTTAACATAAATGTTAAAATATTAATGTTAAATGTTGAAAATTTGCCAATATTTTTATACTAATCTCTTGTTGATTTTCCTGTAATATTTCTAATTGCTTTTTCGACTTTTCTTTCCTCAATATCGTTCTTAGCAATCAATTTTTCAATTTTATTACAAGAATAAATTACAGTAGAATAGTCTTTATCAAACTCTTTACCGATATTTTTTAAAGAAGCACCTGTAATTTTACGAATAACATACATTGCAACCTGTCTTGCGTGAGAAATTTCAGCATCTTGTCGTTGTGAATAAATATCATCAACAGATACATTATAAACATTTGAAACGCCCTCAATAATCTTTTTAAAGGTTATTGGCTCTGGCTCATCATCACGCTTAATATCACGAATTGCATTTTCGGCAACTGAAAGAGTTATATTATCATAAATCATAGAATAAGCTTGTAATTTTTTAATAACACCCTCTAATTGACGAATATTACTTTTAACATTATCAGCAATATAAATCAAAATATCTTCAGGTAAATCAAAATTCATAAGCTGTGCTTTTCTTTTTAAAATACCAACTCTTGTTTCAAATTCAGGCGGCTGAATATCAGCAATAATACCTGCTTCAAATCTACCGACTAATCTTTCAGGAATATCGTCAATATCCTTTGGCGGACAATCTGAAGTTAAAACAATTTGTTTGCGTTTTTCATAAAGGTCATTAAATGTGTTGAAAAATTCCTCTTGCAAAGCTTCTCGTCTGGAAAGGAACTGAACATCATCAACCAAAAATACATCAACATTTCTGTATTTTTCACGAATTTTATGCATAGTACCGTTTTGTAAGCAATGAAAAACTTCATTTGCAAAAGCTTCACAAGTTGTATAAACAATCTTTTTATCAGGATATTTTTCTTTTATTCTTGAAGAAATAGCTGATAACAAGTGAGTTTTACCAAGACCTGAATTACCCCATATAAAAAGTGGGTTATAAACGATTTTATCATTTTCAGCAACTGCTAATGCTGCTGCATGAGCAAAACGGTTTGAAGAACCCATTATAAATGTATCAAAAGTATATTCATACTGCTCTGAGGTATCAACAAATTTAATAGGTGAAATAGGTTTGTCCTCTTCGGTTATAATAATGACTTTTACCGGGAATTTTAAAACTTCTGTAAAAGCGTCTGTCAAAATATCTTTATAGTTATCATTAATAATACTTTTTAAAAATGGGGTATTAACATATAAAATTGCATTACTTCCCTCAATTTTTTGTAATGTAATATTTGTAAACCAAGCATTAAAAGTAACTTCGTTAACCTGAGTTTTGCAATATTTACAAACTTCTTGCCATACTTCCTGTAATGTTTCCATTATGTAATTCTTTCTCCTTCTTTTTAATTTTTATATGAATTTTCAATAAGCCGAATCATAACCGATTATATTCTAACACATTTTTCAACATTTTGCAAGTATATATATTAATATTATATATAATATATATTATACATTTTTATAAATAGCACAAATATATATAAATCGTGTAGGGGTCGGGTTCCTACACGACCCACAAAATTTAGATAAAAAATTTAAATACTATGTAGGGCGGTGACTTGGTGTCGCCGATTATGTTTGTGCAAACATTAACGGGACGTCAGGGATGCCGTCCCCTACACCGCATTTATATAATAGAGCTAACTTTGTAGGGGTCGGGTTCCTACACGTCCCGTTTTGTAGGAATCTGCTTAAACACCTAAAAAACTCTTGACAAAACGGTAAAAGTAGTATATAATTCTTAAATGGTTTAGAATCTTTTATTATGCCTTTTCTAACAACACTTAAATTTCCGAAAACTTAATAAAAGTTCAAATAAAAAATATTAAAGAAAGGTGAAAAAACTATGTTAAGAACATTCCAACCAAAAAAATTACACAGAAAAAAAGTACATGGTTTCAGAAAAAGAATGGCTGATAGCAACGGCCGCAAGGTTCTTTCAA
Source organism: Oscillospiraceae bacterium (assembly GCA_902781345.1). GTDB lineage: Bacteria > Bacillota > Clostridia > Oscillospirales > Acutalibacteraceae > RUG11462. Next base: position 4,988 of record CACZIY010000064.1, read on the forward strand.
GAAGAAGAGCAAAAGGAAGAAAGAGACTCTCTTACTAATTTAAAAGGTACGATATAGTGGAAATTATCACTATTAAAGAGAATAGGGATTTTAGACGGCTTTATAGAAAAAAGACATCTTGTGTTTCTCCTGCGCTTGTAGTTTATTTTAAAGAAAACAGCGCGGGATTTTCTCGCTTAGGAATAACTGCTGGTAAAAAAATAGGAAAAGCAGTTAAAAGAAACAGAGCTAAAAGAGTAATCAGACAAGCTTACAGAGAGCTTTTGCCTTATTTTAACAAAAATGTTGATATGGTAATAGTCGCAAGAAAAAAAGCGGCTGAAGTTAAATGCTTTGAAGTGAAAGATGAACTTGAAGCTCTTTTAAAAAAAGCTAAAATCATTGATTAATTATGAAGTATATTCTTATTTTTTTCGTAAAAGCTTATAAAAAGATAATATCGCCTATAAAACCGCCTTGTTGCAGGTTCAGCCCGACTTGTTCTGCTTATGCAGTTGAAGCGTTGAAAACGCACGGCGCAATTAAAGGTACATATTTATCTATTAAAAGAGTGTTAAGATGTAATCCTTTTTCAGAAGGTGGCTTTGACCCTGTTCCGCCAAAAATTACTTACAAAAAATAAAGTTAAGAAAGGTTAAAGAGTTATGAGTGCAATTTTAACCCCTTTTGTTTGGTTATTAAAGCAACTTTGCGTATTTTTTCAAAGTTACCCTATCGCTATATTAGTTTTTACGGTTATTGTAAACTTAGCGCTTATTCCTTTTAATATTAAGCAACAAAAAAATATGGCGAAGCAAGCAAGACTTCGTCCAAAATTAGAAGCTCTTAAAGAAAAATTCGGCGATGACAGAATGAAATATCAGACTGCCATGCAAGAGCTTTATCAAAAAGAGAATGTAAGCCCTACAGGCGGCTGTTTACCAATGATTATTCGTATGGTTATATTAATGATGGTATTTTACAGCGTTAATGTAATTATTTACGGTTCAGCAACAAGAAGCGCAAAGGCAAGTCCGCAAATTGACTTAAACTTTTTGAATTTATTTGGCCTTGACTTGTCAAAAACACCGCATTTTAGCACAGATGTTATTAATGCGTTTGATTTAATATGGTTTATCCCTATTGTGTGTTTCTTAGCTCAAATGCTTTCTATTTTAGTATCAAACAAGCAACAGGCTAAGAACAATCCGCAAATGGCAGCACAGGGCGGCTCTATGAAGGTTATGATGTTTATAATGCCGGTTATTTCGCTTGTTTTCACTTTCCAAGTGCCTGCAGCTACAGGCTTTTACTGGATTTGTTCAAGCGTTGTAAACACAGTTATTATGCTTATAGTTAACCATTTCTATTCTGCTGATAAGATTTTGGCAAAAGAAATGATTGAAGAGGGTAATGTGAGAAGAAAAAAAGAACAAAAAATTATTGAAGGTCAGAATTGAGAGGAAAAATATAAATGATTATTGAAGCTATTGCCACAGGCAAAACGGTGGACGAAGCTAAAGAAAAAGCTTTAAAAGAATTAGGTTCTGCCGTAGAAAATGTAGATGTAGATGTAGAAATTATTGATATGCCGAGAGCTAAAACATTAGGTATTTTCGGTGGTAACGAAGCAAAAGTAAGAGTTTTTGCTGAAGTTGAAGACAGTGAAGTAGAAACAAAAACTGAAGAAGTAAAAATTAAACCGCTTGTAAAAAGCGCTCAAATGGATAAAAAGACTGAAAAGAAAACAGTTGAGTATTTGAAAGAAATTTTAACACACATGGGCGTTGAAAATGTAAGCGTTGAAGTTAAAGTTGAAGAAGACGGCACAAAAATCAACTTCGACGGCGACAACCTCGGTGTTTCAATCGGTAGAAAAGGCGAAACAATCGACGCTATTCAACACTTAATTTCGTTAGTTGCTAACAAAGGTCAGGAAGAATATATCAGAATTTCTTTAAACCCTGGCGAATACCGCCAAAAAAGAGAGCAGGTTTTAGTTAACCTTGCAAAGAAAAGCGCTGAAAAAGCAAAGAAATTCAATAAAAATATTATGCTTGAAGCAATGAATTCTTATGAAAGAAGAATTGTTCACAATGCAGTTCAGGAAGTTGAGGGCGTTGAAAGCTGGTCAATCGGCGAAAACGACCATAGACGAGTTTGCATTGGTACTTCTAAAGATAATAAGATTTTCAGACCAAACAACAGAAGAAATAATGGTCGTAGAAATAATTATCATAAAGGTGGTCGCAGACCTGCAAGACAAGCTTATAAGCCAAGAACAGCTGACCGTGCACCAAAAGCAGATAACGATATGCCTTTATATGGCGTTATTAAATAATTTTTGCAAACTAAAAGCCTCAGGAAAACCCTGAGGCTTTTTATTTTTGAGTTTATAACTCTGCCTTGATTTGCTCAACACAGCTTGCGCAAACACCTTTACCGTTTAACACTTTAACATCTTCGGTACTTCCGCAAAGAAAGCAAGCGCGGTTGCTTTTTTCAAGAATAATCCTTGTTCCCTCAACATGAATTGCAATTGGAGTTTTTGCAGGCATTGACAAGTGATCACGCAACTCCTTAGGCAAAGTAATTCTTCCTAAATTATCAATTTCTCTAATTACTCCTGTCGAAGCCATAACCTCACCTCCCTATAAATGTGATTTTTACAATTACATAATACACCAAAATTTGCTAAAAGTAAAGTGTTTTTTGCTAAATTTTGTAAGTTTTGTTGAAAATAACCAATATTCGACAGAAATTGACACAATTACCAAATTTTAGCACAAAAGAAAAAGCGTTTAACAAATGTTTCACGTGAAACATTTTTAGTTTTTTATAAAAAAGCACTTTAAATTTTTACTGCAATGTGTTATACTTGATTTACAGCAAATTTAATAGGAGGAAACCAAATGGGCAAAATAATAGCGATTGTCAACCAAAAAGGCGGAGTCGGCAAAACCACAACCTCTGTCAATTTGACTGCTGCGCTTGGAGCTAAAAACAAAAAGTGCCTGCTTGTTGACATTGACCCGCAAGGCAACTCTACGAGCGGTTACGGCATTGAGAAGAAAAAGATAGAAAAATCATCTTATGATGTTATGATAGGCGAAGCCACCGCAAAACAAGCAATTTTGAAAACCAACTACAAAAATGTTGATATAATTCCTGCAAACATTGACTTGTCAGGTGCAGAAATTGAGCTTGTAGATGTAAACGAGCGTGAATCGGCGCTCAAAAAAGCGCTTTTGGAGTTAAAGGCGGATTACGATTTTATAATGCTTGATTGTCCGCCGTCTTTAGGGCTTATAACGCTGAATGCGCTTTGCGCAGCGGACACAATTTTAGTGCCTATTCAATGCGAATACTACGCACTCGAGGGTCTTTCACAGCTTATGAACACAGTTCGTTCGATAAAAAGACTTTACAATCCGAGAATTGATATTGAGGGCGTTTTGCTTACAATGTTTGACGGCAGACTTAACTTAACACAGCAAGTTGCGGCTGAAATTAAAAAATTCTTCCCGAAAAAAGTGTTTGGCACAACCATTCCGAGAACGGTAAGAATTTCAGAAGCGCCAAGCTTTGGCGAGCCGATTATGTATTATGATAAACGCTCAAAGGGCACAGACGCTTACAACAAGCTCGCAAAAGAGATTATTAAGAACAACAAAAAATAAGGAGGGTGTATAATGGCTAAAAAATCAGGACTCGGCAGAGGTTATGAGGCTTTGATGAGCGATAATGCTACCGAACAAGCCAATGCGGTTGAAATTCGTGTTGACGAGTTAGAGCCAAATCCCGACCAACCGAGAAAAAATTTCGACAAGCAAGCGCTTGACGAATTGGCAGAAAATATTAAGAAATATGGCTTAATTCAGCCGATTGTGGCAAGACCTACTATAATGGGCAACTACCAGATTGTCGCAGGCGAGCGCCGTTGGCGTGCTTCGATGCAGGCGGGACTTAAAACTGTACCTGTAATTGTAAAAGATTTAGCTGATGACGAAACAATGGAAATCGCCATAATCGAGAATTTACAGCGTGAGGACCTAAATCCTGCAGAAACCGCACGAGGTTTTAAAGCGTTAATGGAAAATTTTTCGCTAACACAAGAGCAGGTGGCAGAAAAAGTCGGCAAATCACGCTCGGCAGTAACAAACACCTTGCGTTTGTTAGAGCTTGGCGACTACTTAAAATACCTTGAAGACGGTACAATTACCGCAGGACACGCAAGAGCAATGCTTTCGATGAGCGATGATTTGCGTGAGGTTGCGCTTGAGCTTATTAAAAAAGGCGCTTCGGTTCGTGAAATTGAAGCTTTGGCTAAGAAAAAGCCGAAAAAAGCCGCTCAAAGCACAAAAACGGTCAAAATTATGCCTACTTATTATAAAGAAGTTGAAATTTCGCTTAAAAATGAGCTTGGCAGAAAGGTCGAAATCAAGCAAGACAAGAACAAATGCACGCTTTCAATCGACTTTTTCAACGAAGAAGACTTAAAAGAATTGCTTAAAAAGATGTTTTAAAGGAGAAAAAAACAGTGATAGATATAAGATTTTTAAGAGAAAACCCAGAAATTGTTAAAGAAAACATTAAAAAGAAGTTTCAAGACCACAAATTACCGCTTGTTGATGAAGCAATTGAGCTTGATTCTAAAAAGCGTGAGGCTCAGTCTGAAGCTGATTCGCTTAGAGCAGAACGCAACAAGATTTCAAAGCAAATCGGTGCTTTAATGGCGCAAGGCAAGCGTGATGAAGCCGAAGAAGTTAAGAAAAAAGTCGGCGAATACGCTACAAGACTTGCTGAAGTTGAGGTTCTTGAAAAGGAATTTGACGAAAAACTTACAGAAGTTATGATGAAAATTCCTAATATCATTGATGAAAGCGTGCCAATCGGTAAAGATGACAGCGAAAATGTCGAAATTACACGCTATGGTGAGCCAAAAGTACCTGATTTTGAGGTACCTTACCACACCGATATTATGGAAAAATTCAACGGAATTGACCTTGATTCTGCAAGAAAAGTCGCTGGTAACGGATTTTACTATCTTATGGGCGATATTGCTCGTCTTCATTCGGCGGTTATCGCTTATGCTCGTGATTTTATGATTGACAGAGGCTTTACCTACTGCGTTCCGCCGTTTATGATTCGTTCTGCGGTAGTTTCGGGCGTTATGTCTTTTGAAGAAATGGACGCTATGATGTACAAAATCGAGGGTGAGGACCTTTATTTAATCGGTACTTCCGAGCATTCTATGATAGGTAAATTTATCGATACATTAAACCCTGAGGAGAATTTGCCTTACACTTTGACCTCATATTCGCCTTGTTTCAGAAAGGAAAAGGGCGCTCACGGCATTGAGGAAAGAGGCGTTTACCGTATTCATCAGTTTGAAAAGCAGGAAATGATTGTAGTTTGCAAGCCTGAGGACTCAAAAGAGTGGTTTGATAAGCTCTGGCAAAATACTGTTGATTTGTTCAGGTCAATGGACATTCCTGTAAGAAC
>CACZIY010000065.1 GCA_902781345.1 Oscillospiraceae bacterium
TCTGATTTCATGTGATGATTATCTGGCAAAGAATGAACGCTTGTAAACATAACGATTACATTTTTAAAGCTTTCTTTTTTACCTGTTACATAATCGAGCATATTGCTGTTTCTGTTACCTCTGATATACTTTTTCTCATCAGAATTATATCTTAAATAAGTTGTTTGAGTATCAGAATATCTTACAGCTATATTTTTAGCAGGCTTTGAAAATGTTTCAGGTTTCTTTTCGCTGTTGAATTTATAAACATTTTTAGCTGAACTTTTAATAGTTTTGTTAGGATATTTATTGTGAACAAATTCAGCAATTCTATCGCCGAAAGTATATAATGTATGCTCGTAAGCCATACCGTTTGAAACTCTTTTAGCAACTGAACTTGCATTTGAACCTAAATCAAGGTCGGCAAGTCCGAGTCCGTTGCGATAACCGCTACCGCAATATTTGTTGTCAGCAAGACAATGAACATAATAAGCGTCAAGACCTGCAGCAAGTTGAGCATAAGAAATTCTTGCACTTCTTACTGTACCGATTTGACCAACCTTTGAAATATCAGCATAAACTGCTAAAAGTCTTGTAATACCGCCCTCAACTAAAGTTTCAAAAACCATATCAGCTTCGCCGATACCTGTTTGAACAGCCTGAGCGTTATAATTGCCGCCACCGTTTACATTGTTAATCATAATAGCGACTGGCTTTTGGTTAAGCTTCTTTGAAGAATAACCCGAAATACCAGTTAACGGATTGCAAACCTTAACTTTTTTAGTAGTTGTTGTTACTGAGGTTGAAGTAGTAGCTTTATCTTTAATTCTCGACCCTGTTTTCTTACCGCAAGATGCCAAACTAAAACATAATACCACTGCCAATGTCAAGCTAACTATTTTTTTCATTTTTTTAAAATTCTCCTTTAAAACTATTTAATTCTTATATCTTCACCGATGAATTTTAACATTCTGTAATTACCGCTTATTCTTGAAACAACTCTTGCGGAATACTTTTGCTCTAATTCATCGAATTCAAGATTAGTGTTAATTATTGTAGGTTTGTTGTTTAAAATTCTTGAATTTATAATATCAAATACTGTTGAAACAACAAACTGTGTTGAAAACTCTGTTCCTAAATCGTCAAGCACCAACAAATCGCAATTCAAAACGCTTTCAAGCGTATTATCCTGATCTTGATTTGAAAAATGCTCTTTCTCAATATTACCGATTAACTTTGAAATAGGACCATAAACTACATTATACCCTTTTTTGCACAAAACATTTGTAATCGCAAGCGACAAATGCGTTTTGCCAAGACCTGTATTTCCAAAAAAGAATAAGCTTTCGGCATTTTTGTCAAACTTATCAGCATATTTCACGCAAAAATTACAAATCTTTGTCATAAGCTCTCTTGAATTTATACCCTCAATCTCTTTATCAGGGTACATATTCAAATCAAACTTTTCAAAAGTATATCTGCTCAAATCAACATCTTTATTTAACTTATCATAACTAATGCTGATGGCTCTTTTTCTTACGCAATCGCAAATATTGCCGTCAACATAGCCGGAGTCAGAACATTTTTCACAACTGTATAATGGCTTAATTGCCTCTAAATCAATCGAGTTTTTCTCAACAAACTCTTTCTTTTTCTGCTGAATTTCAAGACTTTGTTTTTCAGCAACCTTAAAATCAAACTTTTCGCCTAAAACAACGCTTTTCATTGCATTTTGAAAAACACTTGCAATTTGCTCATCAAACTTTTCAAGCTCAGGATACTCGCTGTAAAGCTTTGCTTTTTTATTTTCAGCAATTAACTCTTGCTTTGTACCGTTCGCTTTAATCTCTTCTAAAGCCTGTAAAATATACTCGCCGGAAACTCCCAAATCATAAGCCCCCTTTAATCAAAGTTATTCATCTTTTTCTTAATATCATCAATTGAATAAGAAGTATTTTTTCTGTTGCTTTTCGGCTTATCTTGTTTTGCTTGAATATCAGAAGGCTTCTTATAACCCTCTTTATGCCAACTTTCAAGAATTGTATTTATGTATTTTGCATTATACTTTGAAGTTTGGTTAATACAAATATCATAAGCCGCTACTAACATATCTTTATTAAACTCAAAAGTGTTAATCCATTTATCAGCATACTTTTGCTCTGCTGCCGAAGGCTTACGCTTTTCAATTCCAAAAGCACTTCTTACAATATTCCAAGCAGTTTTTGAAAGATACAACTCATTAACCTTTTCTTCTGCTTGCTGTAAAGTGGTAATGTCATTTTTAGCCCAATTAACACAAACTTTTTCAATATACGAAAAATTCAACCTTTCAGAATTAACTGCATATTCAATTGCCATAACAATTACTTCAACAGGCAATCCATAACAATCATAAAGCCAAACAAGCGTTTTCATTTCAGCGGTTGTAATAGGTCGTGAAAGCTTTTGCTGAACAACATCTGACAAAAACTTAAGCTCGCCAGAATCAGCAATTCTTTTTACCGCTTCTTCCCTTGTCGGCTTAGCAGTTGAAACTGTTTCAACAACTGTATTTGTTACTTTTTCTTTTTTAGTTTTAGCATTATCGGAAACTAAAACACCTCTTTGTACCCAATAATCAAGACATTCTTCAACTTCATTTTCACTTAAAGAAAGTTTTTTTGAAATTGTACTTTTAACATCTTCATCAGATTGGTTTTTAACAAAAATCAACAATGCTTTAATTTGATATTCCGATGCCAACTTAATATGCTTTTCAACAACAGAAGAAGGAAGAGCAAAAAACGAGCTTAACTCATTAGGGTTTAACGAATAGTTCAATTTTTCTCCTCCTTCAAAATTTTATTTCTGTTCATTTTGATTAGCAGTTTCAATAATTTTATTCAAATAATAATCCATATCCTCATATTTCATAAGTCGAAAATGAATTACTAATTCTCGTTCAATTTTAGTTAAATTCTGAAAATTTGTAACAGGTAAAATAGGCTCACCAGCATAAAAATCAGACTCAGGCTCAGCAACCCTGCCTTGCAACAAATCGTTATTAGAGCTTGATATCAAATCGTCTAAAGTTACACCAAACGCACGGGCTAATTTTACCGCAGTAGGTATTGGTGGAATAGATTTACCAGTTTCATAACAAGTATACGAAGAACGCTCAATATTAACCGCATCAGCAACTTGTTGTTGTGATAACGCACAAGCTTTTCTAAATCTTTTTAAGTTGTCGCCAATTTGCAAACTATTATTAAAATCTTTATTATATCTCACCATATTTACCTCCCATTCAATGCTTTAAATATATTATATTACAAAACTCTACAAAAAGCAATAATTTTTAAAAAAAGGATTGAAATTTTATTGTTTTTATCATATAATGTTATCAATGCTTGTATGGCTCAGTTGGTAGAGCAGCTCATTCGTAATGAGCAGGCCGTCGGTTCGAGTCCGACTACAAGCTCCAAAAAAGGTCTTAACTTAAAAGTTAAGACCTTTTTATTATACAACTATTTTATCAATTATTGCATCACGCTTTTTGATTCCAATGCCTTTAACATTAATGATTTCATCAACATTTGTAAAAGGTGTTATTTTGCGATAATCAATAATTCTTTGTGCTAAAACATCGCCGATTCCGTCAAGCGATTTCAACTCATCAAGAGTTGCTGTGTTAATATTGATTTTATCGCTGCTTTCGCTTTTTGTTTTGGCAGCAAAAGTTGTTGTTTCAAGCGTTTCTTCACTGACGAGTGCTTCTTTGTTCTCAGTCAAATCAGCACTTGTTGAAGCACTTTCGCTTTGAGAGCTTGAAACATACTGAATTTTGTCATCAGAGCTGTCAAAACGCAAAACAATAACAACTAAGGCGCAAAGCACAAAAGCAACACAAATAAGTATTGTTTCAAATTTAAACTTCATAATTATTCAACAACCCTTATTCTGACCTTGTTATCACCTGTACCCCAAATATTCTTATAGCGTTTTGATTTAACTGAGCCGTTTATAATAACGCTGCCCGAATTTGCTGCAGCTTCGCTTAAATCGCACTCAATGTACAAATCATCAGCATTTAATTTTTCTACAACATCTTTTTTACCAACAACATTAACCGACAAATACTTTGTTTCAACTGTTGTTGATGAAAACTTGTCATTATTAGTGGTTTCAAAATTCTTTATTTCAAATTTCTTTGAAGAATAACCGCTCAAATCAACAGTTACTTTAACATAAGTTTCACCGTTAAAAGCACTTATTCCTGACGGTAAAATCAATTTCTTCTTGAACTTATGATCCTTTGGTGTCAAATCGTTGAAGCTTATCGGTTCAAGCTCGATTGAATTGATTTTTTCAAGTGCTTCTTTAGTGCCGACAAGCTTAATCTTCTTTTGCGATAACTCGTAAGGAACCGAAATACTATCATTTGGCTTGTCTTCAAACTTAGGAGTAATTGAAACCGTTTTAAATTCGTTAAGAGGCAAAGTTACCTGAACATTTGTATAAGGCAAAGTCAAATCAGAAACATCAACTTCCTTATTCTTCTTATTGTAAAACTTAAGCTCTGCTTCATAAACATTTGTTTTGCTAAGAGTTTCCTCTTTGCTGATTTCAGCGACAACCTTTTTGATTTTGTTAACCTTTTTCTCAGGGCCTTTTATTTGAATATTTTTATCATCATCATTAATAATAGGCTCGCCGATAGAATAAACAGATTCGTCTTCAACCTTAATGTTATTATAAGAAGTAGCTATTTGAAAGCTTTTAGTAACAATATGGTCCAAAGTTACCAAAACGCTTTCGGGAGAAACCTTTGAAATCTTATAATCAGCATTATTATTAGATTTAGTTGCTGAAAATTCAAGTTTATATTTACCAGCATCAGTTATGCCTTTAAAAGAATAAGAAATATCAATATCTTTTGAAGAAACATCGCTGATATTGTACCATTTTCCTTGAATAGTTACACTGATGTTTTGAGTTTTTCCATCAACAACATCAAGTCCCAACTTTTTAGCGGAAGTGTTTTCTGTGCTGATAGTAACAGGACAATTAATAGTAATTGTTCTTTGAGGGCTTACATTAACCCAAATAGTAATTGCAAACAAAAACGAAACCAACAAAGCAAACTTGTTACTATTCAGGAGATTATGAACAGAAAAACTAATCTTTTTCATCTGTTCTTACCTCCTTTTTGAAAATCTTTAAAAACTTGTTTTCGTTTTCATCGTTAGTGTTAATGTTTGTAGCTAACAAATCTTTAAGTTTTTCTTTAAATTCTTCATTGCTGTAGCCACGCTTAATTTCACCACCGACAGCAAGCGAAATCTCGCCTGTTTCTTCCGAAACAACTATTGCGATTGCATCGCAAGTTTCACTAATACCGATTGATGCACGATGACGAGTACCAAGCTCGCTCGAAATATCAGGATTCTGGCTAAGCGGTAAAATACAAGAAGCCGCATAAACTCTGTCATCTCTGATAATCATAGCACCGTCGTGTAACGGCGAATTTTTAAAGAAAATATTTTGAATTAAATTAACAGAAGACTTCGCATCAAGAATTGTACCTGTATTAACAATTTCATTGAGCATTGTTTTTCTTTCAATAATAATCAATGCACCTGTTCTTGATTTGCTCATATTTTCAACTGCCTTACAGATAATTTCAATAAGTTGTAAAGAGGCATCTTCTTTTTCAAAGTTTTTAGAAAACTTAATTGCAGAAGAAATACCTTGTCTGCCGAGCTTTTCAAGAATACTTCTGATTTCAGGTTGAAACAAAACTGCTACCACAATAATAATATTAGCAATTACAACTGACAAAATCCAGCTAATCGCATTAAGACCAAGTAATTTTGCAACAATATAAACCGCCAAAAACACAATTAAGCCTTTAAGCAACTGTTGCGCTCTGGTTTTTCGCATAAACTGAATTATTTTGTAAATTACAAAAGTAACCGCAACAATGTCTAAAATATCAAAAACAATATTATTTGAAGAAAAAATCAAAACTATAAGATTATTCCAGATATTTGATAAAAAGTCATATATTGCTGAAAAAATATGCATTATTGTTCAACCTCCTTTTTAAAACTTATTTTTGAATAATATTTTCCGTCTATTTTTCTGCCTTTTAGTCTGCTAACAAATAAATCAACAAAATAGAAAACTAACAAAACTATTGCAGGAATTGCCATTGAGCTAAGTCGTGCAAACTCTGCCATAGAGCCGTAAACCGAAACAAAAATATGTGAAAAGATTATTGCGCTGAGTCCGACAACCTGCCAACAAATCTTCTTTCTCCTTATTAATACAACAAAAGCAAAAACAAGCGAGAACAAAACTAACAACATACTTTGTATAAAAGTAATTGAAAATGAAGTGGAATTAAACCAGTCAAGTCGCTTACTGACAGCTGTATCTTTATAAATTGTCTTATAAGCAGAATACTGTATAGCAATAGGTAAATTTGAAATGCTTTTAGCTTTTTCAAAATTATACTCGCTGAATTCTTTTTTATGCTTAGAAATACAATCGTTTACATAATCATCAATCTCTTGATAAGAATAAACACCAGGCAATTTTTCAATAATATTAGGAATCCAATAATTAGGGTCTGTTACTTTCATCTGAGAATTAATATAATTAGAGATTTCCTCATAGTCCTTATTCTTTTGCCAATGATTATCCATAACAATTTTTAATCTGTTAACAGTTACGCTTACTGAACTTATGCTAAAATAATCATAATTCTTATAGTTAAGACCGCAATAGCCTAACAACAGCAAACCGCTGAATACTACCGATAAAAAGCCTGCAATGCATTTTTTTCTGTCTTTGCTTTCAAAAATAAATCTTGCAATAAAGAATACCGCTAAAATAGGTAAAACATAAATAAAGGTAGGTCTTACCATTATCATAACAAAAGCAAACAATCCCAAAACTACAGCCTTATAAATCTTTGGATTTTCAATAAACAAAAATACCAAATAAATAAACAAAACCATACAAAAGAAAGATATGCTCTCAGTTAAAATACAAGTGTCGTAGTTAAACACACAAGGCAAAATTCCGTAAAATGCAGCTGTAACAAGAGCTACTGTTTTATTTTTAAAAATCTTTCTTGCTATTAAATAAATCAAAATAACACAAGCAATTGACAAAAATGATTGAATAATAGCAACTACACTGTAGAACACGCTGTCCAAGGTTGAAGTGTTTTTAACAAACAATCTTGTTATTTTTTTAATAATTTTCAAAAAATAAGGATAACCTGGTGTTCTGAAAATATCAGTTTCGCCTTTGAAAATGTTAAAATTATAATTAGTATAAGTTTTTGTATCATAATAAATGGTATAGTTTAAAAAATACCATCTGACGATTTGTCTGAAAACTGTAACAGCAAAGGTTATTGTAAACATAGGGTGAGATGCAATTTTTTTAACCTTAACTTCAATTTTACTATGCTTCTCTCCTATTTCGCAAATCATAAAAATTAAAAACGAACAAACAAAAATGCCGAGAAAAAACACAAATCTTAAATTAGTAAACAATCTTCCTTCAATTTCAGTAGAAGTAATTCTTCTTTGAAGCAAGATATATGTAAATGCCACTAACAGTGAATTTACAAAATACAAAATATAATTAAAAATACTTTTTTTATCTTTTAAAAGCATATAACAACCCCATTTTTATAGTTATATTAAAATTTTAACACAAAACCAAGCATTTTTCAACTTGAATTTACAAAAATAATAAAATATATTTGATATATTATTTAAAATATTGTATAATAAATAAAAAACTTCAAAGGAATTATATATATGCAAAGTTTTGAAACTTTTTTTGAATACATTGTCCATATCGACAAATACTTAGAGCCTTTAGTAAAGCAACAGCCGTTTTGGTGTTATTTTGTTTTAGGAATTATTATTTTTTCTGAAACCGCTTTTATTGTAACCGCTTTTTTACCAAGTGATGTTGTTTTATTCTCCGCCTGCTCACTTATGATGGTAAAAAACATTTTTAACCCATTTATTCTAATACCTATGTTTTATTTAGCAGCGGTTGCAGGCGACTCAGTCAATTTCGCAATTGGTCGACTCTTGCGAAAAGAAGTCAAGAAAAACGGAAAAGTATTTTTCATAAAGCAAGAAAATCTTGAAAAAACTAACAAAATATTTGAAAAATCAGGTGGTACAGCGGTAATTCTCGCTCGTTTTGTCCCTCTTTTCAGAACGCTTGTGCCTTTTGTAACTGGCGTCAGCTTTGAAAGCTATAAATGGTTTTTAAAAAGAAATATGATTGGCGTTGCTTTTTGGACAACAGTTTTTTGCACACTCGGTGTGCTTTTCGGCAGAATAAAATTCGTTCAAACTCACTTTGGACTCGTTGTAATTGGTATATGTTTTTTAACAATTCTTACCGCTACAATTTCCTTAACTTTACGAAAATTAATCTTTGATAAACATATTAAAAAATAACTTATTGACTTATAATTTTTTTGTGATATAATAAAGAATAATTTATAAAGGGATTATGAAAAATATGAAAGTTTATAAACCACCTATGGGCTGGAACACCTGGAACACTTTTGCAAGAAATATTGACGAAAAACTTGTTATGGAGTCGGCTGATAAATTGGTCGAAACAGGTCTTGCAGAATGTGGCTACAACTACATTGTAATTGATGACTGTTGGGCATTAAAACAGCGTGATGAAAACGGAAAATTAGTTCCCGACCCTGAAAAATTTCCAAGTGGAATGAAACACCTTTCTGATTACATACATTCAAAAGGTTTAAAATTCGGTATGTATTCTTGTTGCGGTACTTTGACTTGTGCTGGCTATCCTGGAAGCTATCAGCACGAGTTTGATGATGCAAAAAGCTTTGCTGATTGGGGCGTTGACCTGTTAAAATATGATTACTGTTTTCGCCCGACTACCATTCCACCAGAAATTCTTTACAGAAGAATGTCAATTGCACTTAAAAACTGCGGTAGAGATATTTTGTTTTCTGCTTGCTCTTGCGGTTTTGATGATACAAGAGAGTGGATTGGAACAACAGGCTCACACATGTGGCGAACAACTGATGATATTTATGACAGTTGGGAGTCGCTTAAAAAACTTTCAAAAGTAGGGCTTGAAAACGCAAAATACGGCGGAATTAGCCGTTTTGCCGATATGGATATGCTTATTGTCGGTATGTACGGCAAAGGCAATGTAGGTCTTGGCGGCTGTACTTTTGAAGAATATAAAACGCACTTTTCACTTTGGGCATTGCTTAATTCACCGCTTATGATAGGTTGCGACATAAGGAATATGGACGAAGATACCAAAAAAATCCTTATGAATAAAGAAGTTATCGCAATCAATCAAGATGAAGAGTCTAATGTACCATTTGATGCAAGAATCATTAACTCACCTTATGATGATGACATTTTTGTTTATGCAAAAATGCTTTCAAATGGTGATTATGCTATCGGTTTCTTTAACTTTACCGATGAAAAAACTAATGAGTGGCAAACCCATTTCACTTTAGAAAAGTTAGGGCTTGACGAAGCAACAGGCAAAACTCTTTTGATGAAAGAGCTTTGGACAGGCGAAACCGAAAGAGTTGAAAATGGAATTGTCAGATTTAAGTTAGAACCTCACACTTGCAAGCTTTATCGTGCAAGTGTAATTGATAAATAATAGGAGAGAAAAAAATTATGAAAATTTACACACCGCCTATGGGCTGGAACACCTGGAACACATTTGCAAAGGATATTGACGAAAAGCTCGTTATGGAATCGGCTGATAAATTAGTCGAAACAGGTCTTGCAGAATGTGGCTACAACTACATTGTAATTGATGACTGCTGGGCATTAAAACAGCGTGATGAGAACGGAAAACTCGTTCCTGACCCTGAAAAATTTCCACATGGAATGAAATATCTTGCAGATTATATTCATTCAAAAGGTCTGAAATTCGGTATGTATTCTTGTGCAGGTACATTAACTTGCGCAGGTTACCCTGCAAGCTATCAGCATGAATTAAAAAAAAAAAAAAGTTTTGCAAGCTGGGGCGTTGACTTTTTGAAATATGATTACTGCTTCCATCCAAACTCA
>CACZIY010000066.1 GCA_902781345.1 Oscillospiraceae bacterium
CTTGCATAGTCAAAAAGATATTGCTGAGCTATGCCTTCAATTCCTTTTGTGCAATCGGGAAGTCCATTCGGATAGAGAGTTGCCATAACCTTTTTAATCCAAACATCCATAGGAAAACACTCAAATCTTTTGCAAGAAAACAATAAAATGCACTCGCTGACTTTCGGCCCTATTCCTTTGATTTTCATAAGGTTTTGGCGTGCTAAATCAATATCACTTTTTTCTAAGCTTTCTAAATCAACTTCACCGCTATTAATTTTTTGAGCCGCATCAATAATATATCTCGCTCTGAAACCCGCTCTGATAGGTGCTAAATCTTGCTCGCTTAAAATAGCTATATCTTTTGCAGTTGGAAAAGAATAATACCCTTCTTGAATCTTCTCACCGAAATTTTCACAAAATCGTGAAATAATACCTTTAATTCGCGGAATATTATTATTTTGTGAAAATATAAACGAACATATCGTTTCAAACTTTTCCTGTTTTAAAATTCTTATTCCCGGTGAAAAAAGTATTGCTTTTTTCAATGTTTCATCAGAAGATAATCTTTGTTTTATTTCGCTGTAATCAACATCAAAGGTAAAATAATTATAAAAATAATCATAAAATTCTTTTTTATCAACATTTTTTAAAACTATTTTATCATCATCTTCATAAAGCTCTAAAACCCTTGAATTTACAACGCCTCGCCAAATATTATCTTCATTTTTTGCAAAACGAAAAGCCTGACCGCAGTCAAGCGTTTGACGAAGATTAAAACTTTTTGATTTTATTATCGTACTATTCCCTAAAAACTCAAATTCAGCCATTTTTTACTCCGTTTTTTTGAATTTCCTCTTTAAATTGTATCATAAAAATGATATAATGTAAATAATAAATGTTAGGAGAAAAATGAAATGCGTGAAGATATTTGCACAATTCCTATAAGTGAAGTCTTTGAAAATGGCGATGGTTGTCCTATTTGCCGAATGAGAAAAATGCTTGAAGACAGGATTGTCGATTATATTTTGGGTGCGGCTATGATGGAGCCTGATGTTAGAATTGAAACTAACCGTTTAGGCTTTTGCTCAAACCATTTACAGCAAATGATGAGTAGGCGCAACCGCTTGCAATTAGGGCTTATTTTAGAAACGCATTTAAAAGAAATTGAAAATGAGGTTTTCAAAAAAGGCGTTTTCGGACTCAACAATAAAAAAAGTGCTTATTCTGCTGCAAGAACAGTTGAAAGCTGCTTTGTTTGCGACAAGGTTGATTTTGGTATGAAATCACTTATTAAAACACTTTTTATTACATATAATAATCAGCTTGATTTCAGGGAAACTTTTAGAAAGCAAGAATTTTTATGTTTGCCGCATTACAAATTGCTTTGCGAAAGTGCTAAAGAGCATTTGAGCAAAAAGCCGCTTTCTGATTTTAATGAAGACATTTTAAATCTTTCAAAAGGCTATTTGCAATCATTATATAATGATGTTCACAAATTCACTAAAATGTTTGATTACAGAAATTCGAGCGATGAAAACGCTGATTTTTCTTCTGTTAAGAATTCTATTGAGCGTGCATACGACTACTTGTGTGCAAAAGGAGAAGAAACTTTATGAAAAAAATAGAGATTTTTACTGACGGCGCTTGTTCTGGCAATCCAGGCCCTGGTGGCTGGGGTGCTGTTCTTAGATACAACGGTGTTACAAAAGAGCTTTCGGGTGGCGAAAAGCAAACTACTAATAATAAAATGGAATTGACCGCAGTAATTGAAGCGCTTTCTGCTTTGAAAGAGCCTTGTGAGGTAACATTGACAACCGACAGCAAATATGTTTGCGATTCGATTTTAAAGGGTTGGGTTTACTCATGGCAGCAAAACAATTGGCGAAAGGCGGATAAAAAACCTGCTTTAAATGTTGAGCTTTGGCAAAAGCTTCTCGAGCTGCTTGAAATTCACAAGGTTGAATTTGTTTGGGTAAAAGGCCACGCAGGTCACCCTGAAAATGAGCGTTGTGATAAATTGGCAGTTATGCAAACGCAAAAATTTAAATAAACTTTTCACCCCAAGAAAAAATATAATTGGGGTGATTTTTTTTGACTTTTTAAGAAAAAGTGTCAGTATTCTTTTGTTTTTATTTTTAATTGCTATATTAATTATAGGTATAGGGTTGGTTTATAACGCTGAAAAACAAGCAAATAACAACCCTTTTTTTAATTTTTTATATTTTGACAGCAATAACTATATATTGTGGTTTCGGTATTTTGGATTATCAGCAAAAATTAATCTTGATTTTACAGTTTTGCTTTATAACTTTCAAAAATTTGTAAAGATTATGTATACTATGTTTTTAATTCTGCTGAATAAGCTTTTAATTCTACTTTCAAAAGTGTTTTAAAACCACTTTTTATGTTAAAGATGTTTAAAACTTGTTGTGTTTTTTCACCTTTTGGCAATGTTGCACAAAAATGTGCAAGCATTTTTGGGTACAATATCTTGTGTTTTTCTCTTGCATTTTCATACAATATCTGCTATAATAAATAGGCACTAAGGAAATTTGTTACAAAATTGTAACCTTATTATGTAAAGGAGGAAAATATAAATGAAAGTTGTAAAAAGAGACGGCAGCATAGTTGATTTTGATAGAGCAAAAATTGCTATTGCTATTCAAAAAGCAAACGAAGCAGTAGAGCCTGCCGAAAGAGTTACTGATGAGCAGATTGATTCTATAATAGAATATATTGAAGGTAAAAAGCGTGCAAGACTCCTTGTTGAAGATATACAAGATATGGTAGAGAAAAAACTTATGTCTTATGACAAGTACATTCTCGCAAAAGCATACATTATATATCGTTATACAAGAGCGCTTGTTAGAAAGGCTAATACTACTGATGAATCAATTCTCTCACTTTTGAGAAATGAAAACAAAGAATTAGCTGAGGAAAATTCTAATAAAGACACAATTTTGGCTTCAACCCAGCGTGATTATATCGCAGGTGAGGTTTCTCGTGACTTAACAAGAAGAATTTTACTTCCTGAGGAGATTTCTAAGGCTCATGAGGAGGGTGTTCTTCACTTCCATGACGCTGACTATTTCATTCAACCTATTTTCAACTGCTGTCTTGTAAATATCGGCGATATGCTTGATAACGGCACCGTTATGAACGGTAAAATGATCGAGTCTCCTAAATCGTTCCAGGTTGCTTGTACAGTTGTAACTCAAATTATTGCCGCGGTTGCTTCTAACCAATACGGCGGTCAATCGGTTGATATTCGTCATCTTGGCAAATATCTGCGTAAATCAAAAGCAAAATTTGATAAACATATTCGCGAGCAAGTTGGCGATGCGCTTGATGAAGAGCATATTCAAAAATTAGTTGACGACAGACTTCATGACGAATTGAAATCAGGCGTTCAAACTATTCAATATCAAATTAACACTTTGATGACTACAAACGGTCAATCACCTTTCGTAACCCTTTTCTTATATCTTGATAAAGACGATGAATACATTGAAGAAAATGCAATGATTATTGAAGAAATTCTTCGTCAAAGATTAGAGGGTATCAAAAACGAAAAAGGCGTTTATATTACACCTGCTTTTCCAAAACTTGTATATGTTCTTGATGAAATCAATAATTTACAAGGCGGAAAATATGACTATGTAACCGAAATGGCAGTTAAATGTTCCGCTAAAAGAATGTATCCTGACTATATTTCTGCTAAAAAGATGCGTGAGAATTACGAGGGCAATGTTTTCTCCCCTATGGGCTGCCGTTCGTTCTTAGCACCTTGGAAAGATAAAGACGGAAATTATAAATTCGAGGGTAGATTTAATCAAGGCGTTGTTTCACTTAACTTACCACAAATCGGTATTGTTACAAAAGGCAACGAAGAAGAGTTCTGGAAAGAGCTTGATAAAAGATTGGATTTGTGCTTTGAAGCACTTATGTGTCGCCACGAGGCTTGCAAAAAGATTGTTTCTGATGTATCACCTGTTCACTGGCAATATGGTGCATTAGCAAGACTTGACAAAGGTCAATCTGTTGAAGAATTGCTTTATGGTGGTTACTCATCAATTTCACTCGGCTACATTGGTCTTTATGAAGTAACAAAACTTGTTAAAGGCGTTTCTCACACAACCCCTGAGGGTCAAGAGTTCGCTGTAAAAGTTATGAAAAGACTTAGAAAAGCTACTGACGATTGGAAAGCGAAAACAAATATCGGTTTTGCTCTTTACGGCACACCTGCTGAAAGTCTTTGCTATCGTTTTGCTCGCATTGATAAAGAGCGTTTCGGTACAATTAAAGATGTTACCGATAAGGGTTATTACACAAACTCATATCATGTCGATGTAAGAGAAGAAATTGACGCTTTCAAGAAGTTTGATTTTGAAAGTCAGTTCCAGAAAATCTCGGCAGGCGGTGCAATTTCATATGTTGAAATTCCTAATATGCGTCACAATTTACCTGCTTTAAAAGAATTGGTAAAATATATTTACGACCATATTCAATATGCTGAATTCAATACAAAATCCGACTATTGCCATGTTTGCGGATACGACGGTGAAATTAAAATTAACGATGATAACGAGTGGGAGTGCCCACAATGCGGTAACAAAGACCACGCAAAAATGAATGTTACACGCCGTACTTGCGGATATTTAGGTGAAAACTTCTGGAATGTTGGTAAAACAAAAGAAATTAAATCAAGAGTTTTACATATCTAAATAACAAAAGCGGTAGTAAATCTACCGCTTTTTTTAAGGAGAAATATTATGAATTACGCAACTATTAAGCCTATTGATGTTGCTAACGGTCCCGGTATCAGAGTTTCGCTTTTTGTAAGCGGTTGTACTCACAGGTGCAAGGGTTGCTTTAATGCTGAAGCTTGGGATTTCAACTTTGGTAAGCCTTTTGATAAATGCGCTGAAAATGAAATTTTTAATAGTATGGAACACGAATATATTGAGGGTTTTTCACTTCTTGGTGGCGAACCGTTTGAGCCGCAAAATCAAGCCGCTTTACTGCCGTTTTTAAAGGAATTGAAGCAAAGATTTCCTCAAAAAACTATTTGGTGTTACAGCGGATATAGTTTTGAAGATAATATTTTAGCGGGCAATATTGGCGACAGCAATATAACAAAAGAGATGATTTCGCTGATTGATATTTTGGTTGACGGTAAATTTATCGAGGAGCAAAAGGATTTGCATTTGCGTTTCAGAGGAAGTGCAAATCAGCGAATAATTGATGTTCAAAAGTCATTAAGCCAAAACGAAACAGTTTTGTGGGACGGCGAACAATACATATAATTTCAAGGAGAAACAAAAATGGTTAAAGTAAACATTAAAAAGTTAAATGAAAAAGCAGTAGTGCCTACTTACGGCTCTGATTATGCAGCAGGCGCTGACTTATATGCTTGCAATGAAGAAAAAATCACAATAAAACCTCACGAAACTGTGCTTATTAAAACAGGTATTGCTATGGAAATTCCTGAAGGCTATGCTGGTCTTATTTACGCAAGGTCAGGTATTGCTTCAAAAAGAGGTTTAGCCCCTGCTAATAAAGTAGGTGTTGTTGATGCTGATTATCGTGGTGAAGTAATGGTAGCACTTCACAATCACTCTGAAAAGGAAGCTGAAATTGAGCCTTTTGAAAGAATTGCTCAGTTAGTTATCGCTCCTTTCTTAAAGGTTGAATATAACTGTGTTGATGAGTTGTCTGATACAGTTCGAGGTGCTGGCGGTTTTGGCTCAACTGGTAAAAACTAAAACTAAAGCGGATTTTAAAATCCGCTTTTTTGTTGCAATATTTTAATAAATATGATAAAATATAAAAACAATAAACAATATAAAGGACAAATTTATGTTTTTTAAAAAGAAATTTGCAAACAGCAATATTGATTTTATGATAGTAGGTCTTGGCAATCCGGGAATTGATTATGAGAGAACTCGTCATAATGCCGGCTTTATTTGCATAGACTATATTGCAGAAAAATTAGGCGTAAAAATTAATAAGTTTAAGTCAAAAGGCTATTATGCCACCGCTGAACTTAATAATAAAAAGGTTTTGCTTGTAAAACCGCAAACTTTTATGAATTTATCAGGTGAAGCGGTTGTCGGCATCGGCAACTTTTTTAAAGTGCCTGTTGAAAAAACATTAGTCATCAGCGATGATATTTCGCTTGATGTCGGTCAAACCCGTATTCGCAGAAAAGGCTCTGACGGCGGTCAAAAAGGACTTCGCAGTATAATTGAACTTACAGGCAGTGAAAACTTTCCAAGAATAAAGGTTGGTATCGGCAAAAAGCCAAATCCTGAGTACGACCTTGCAAGCTGGGTGCTTTCAAAGTTTAACAGTGATGAAATAAAGGAACTTGAAGCAGTTAAACAAAATGTTTTTGATGCGACAAAAATGATTGTAAACGGTCAGATTGACAGAGCGATGAACAAATACAATTAAGGTGAATAAATGACTTTTTTACAAAAATCGCTTAAAGCGACTGAAAGCTACAGCTCTGTGGCTTTGGCGCTTAAAAACGGCGAAACGCCTGTTTATTTAACAGGTCTTTCGCAAATTCACAAAGTAAATATTATTGATACCCTCCCCGTTGACTTTTGTCAACGGGCTTTAGTCGTTGTAGCAGACGAGGGCGAGGCGCAAAAGGTTTCGGAATACTTAACTGCCTTTGGCAAGGATAATGTGATTTTTCCTGCAAGGGATTTGAATTTTCGCAAAATTGACGGTATTTCACACGAATTTGAGCGAAAAAGAGTCGGCGTTTTAGCTGGACTTATTTCAGGCAATGTTAACACAATTGTTGCACCTGTTGATGCGATTTTAAACTACACAATTCCAAAGAATACGCTTGAAAACCTTTTGCTGAAATTAAAAATCGGTGATGAAATTTCGACTGATGAATTAAACCGCAAATTAATTTTCGGTGGCTACAACAAGGTTGAAATGGTCGAGTCGCAAGGGCAATACGCTTCTCGTGGCGGTATTTTTGATATATTTATTCCAGGCGATGAAAACCCTGTCAGAATTGAATTCTGGGGCGATGAAATTGACTCTGTTTCCTACTTTGACATTACCACACAGCGTAGTGCCGAAAGACAAGAGGAAATATTTATTTGCCCTGCAAGAGAGGTTGTTTTTGAAGAAAACAAGGCTTTTGCTGAAAAGCTAAAGGCATTTGCCGACAGCTTAACTAAAAAGCATTTAGCGGCAAAAGAGAAAATTTATGATGATATTGACGCTTTAAATTCGGGACTTACACTTGGAAATATTGATAAATACATCAGCCTTTGCTATGAAAAACACGAAACGATTTTTGATTACATTGATAATTCGCTTGTTTTTGTTTTTGATGAAGCGAAAATTAATGAGCGAATTCGCACATATTTTTGGCAACAAAGCGAAGATTTAAAGAGCTGTTTTGAAGATGGCACCCTTTGTAAAGGGCTTGATGATTTTTCAATCTCAAAGGAATTATTCTATCAAAAATTACAAAACAACAAAACTGTTTTACTCGAAACCTTTAACGCAAGAAAAACTAAAATTACACCTAAAAAAATAGTTAATTTCAATTTGCTTTCGATTTCGCCTTGGGGCGGTTTGGTTGCAGATTTATACGAGGATATTTCTGACAAATTAGCGCTTAATTACACCGTTGTTGTTATGGCAGGCACCAAAAGAGCCGCAAATGCACTTGCAAATGATTTAAGCGAAAAGGGCTTAAATTGCGAGTTTTCTGAAAATGACGACTTTGATTTGAACGCAAAAAAAGTTTTTGTAACAGTCGGTGCTTTGCCTTTTGGTATTGATTATGTAAGCGCAAAAGTCGCTGTTTTTACTTACGAAAAAACCGTTAATTTGAAAAAGAAAAAGCGAAAAACCTATTACAAACAAGGGCAAAGCTTAGGCTCGCTTGATGAGCTTAAAAAAGGTGAATTAATTGTTCATTCGGTTTATGGTATCGGTATTTTTGAGGGTATTCGCAAGGTTGAAACTGACGGAATTATTAAAGATTACATTACAATTAAATATCAAAAAGATGATATTTTGTATGTTCCTGTTACGCAGCTTGATTTGGTTTCACGCTATATTGGCGGTGGCGACAGCAAAACGGTTAAGCTTAACAAATTAGGCACAGAGGGCTGGATAAAAACTAAACGCAAAGTTAAATCTGCGGTCAAAGATATGGCAAAAGAATTGATTGCGCTTTATTCAAAAAGAATGAGCCAAAAAGGTTTCGCTTTTTCCGAAGACAGCGATTTGCAGCACGAATTTGAATACTACTTCCCTTATGATGAAACCGATGACCAATTAAAATGTTCGGCAGAGATTAAAACCGACATGGAACGACAAGTACCTATGGAGCGATTGCTTTGCGGTGATGTTGGCTTCGGTAAAACCGAAGTTGCACTTCGTGCTGCTTTTAAAGCAATATGTGATGGCAAACAGGTTGCAATTTTAGTGCCGACAACTATTCTTGCATATCAGCATTATAATACAATTTTAAAGCGAATGGAGCATTTTGCTGTAAATGTTGAAATGCTTTCCCGTTTCAGAACTCAAAAGCAATCTACCGATATAAAAAAACGCCTGAAACGAGGCGAAATTGACCTTGTTGTAGGCACTCATAGAATTATTTCCGGCGATGTTGCTTTTAAAGATTTAGGGTTATTGATTATTGATGAGGAGCACCGTTTCGGCGTTGCTCAAAAGGAAAAATTAAAGCAAAAATTCCCTGATGTTGATGTGCTTACGCTTTCGGCAACACCAATTCCGAGAACGCTTAATATGGCGATGTCGGGTATTCGTGATATGTCGATAATTGAGGAAGCACCGTCTGACAGGCACCCTGTTCAAACCTATGTTTTAGAGTATGACAAGGGCATAATTTTAGATGCAATTAAAAAAGAATTATCTCGTGGCGGTCAGGTTTATTACCTTTATAACAAGGTTGAAACAATTGATTTGGTAGCTTCAAAGCTAAAATCACAACTGCCCGATGCTGCAATCGACATTGCTCACGGACAAATGAGTGAGGAAGAATTATCGCTCAAATGGCAAGGACTTTTAGAGGGTAAAATCGACATTTTGGTATGCACAACGATTATTGAAACTGGTGTTGATGTGCCAAATGTTAACACACTTATAATCGAAAATGCCGATAGATTTGGACTCGCTCAATTGCACCAAATCCGAGGCAGAGTCGGTCGTTCTTCTCGAAGGGCTTACGCATACTACACCTACCGCAAGGGTAAGGCACTTTCCGATATTGCAACGCAAAGATTAGAAGCAATCAGAGAATATACCGAGTTTGGTTCTGGCTTTAAAATTGCAATGCGTGATCTTGAAATTCGTGGTGCAGGCGATGTTTTGGGTGCAAAACAGCACGGGCATATGGACTCGGTCGGTTACGATATGTATGTTAAGCTGCTTTCTAATGCGATTTTAGAGGAAAAAGGCGAAAAGTTGCCAAGTGATGAAAGCGAAAACGAGTGCTTGATTGATTTGCACATTGTTGCGCATATTCCTGAAAAATATATTGAGTCGCTTTCGGCGAGATTGCAAATTTACCGCAGAATTGCCGAGATTAAGACAAATGAAGATGAAGAAGATGTTATTGATGAATTGATTGACCGTTTTGGTGAGCCACCGAAAGCGGTTATGGGGTTAATTCAAATTGCACTTTTGCGAAACAAGGCGAGCAATTCAGGCATTGTAGAAATCAGCGACAGGAATGGTAATATGGTTATATTTTTCAAAGAATTTTCGCTTGAAAGAATAAAGCCGCTAATGCAAAAAATGCCTAAACGAGTGCT
>CACZIY010000067.1 GCA_902781345.1 Oscillospiraceae bacterium
TATTCGGGAAGAATTGAAATTACAAACGGAGGTTTACACTGATGATTAGAGTTAATATTGAATTATTTGCACACAAAAAAGGTGTTGGTTCTACTAAAAACGGTCGTGATTCTGAATCTAAAAGACTCGGTCTTAAAAGAGCAGACGGACAATTCGTTTTAGCAGGTAATATTTTAGTTCGCCAAAGAGGAACTCATTTCCACCCTGGCACAAATGTTGGTAAAGGTTCTGATGACACTTTATTTGCAAAAGTTGACGGTAAAGTAAAATTTGAAACTTTTGGTGCAGGTAGAAAAAGAGTCAGCGTTTATAGCGAAGCTGAATAATTAATTTGCATTTAACAGCGGTCAGGCTTTGACCGCTGTTTTATTTTTTAAATTTTTTCTTATTTGCTATGGTAAAATGCTTGCTTTTATGATATAATGATTATAATTAGGTTTAGGAGAGATTTGATGGATTACAAATTTACCGAAAGCATTGCCTCGTTAGCGCCAAGCGCTATAAGAGAGATTTTAAAATATTCAAGCGTTCCTGGTATGATTTCGTTTGCCGCTGGCAACCCATCACCTGAAGCGTTTCCAATAAAAGATATTGAAAGAATTACTCAAAATATTTTGCAAAAAAATCCTATTACCGCTTTGCAATATTCTATTACTGAGGGGTATGGGCCACTTCGTGATACTATGAAGCAGTATATGAAGGAAAAATGGAATTCATTTGGCGAAAATGATGAGTTGATTATCACATCAGGCGCACAACAGGTTATGGATTTAATGACCAAAGCTTTTGTTGAAAAGGGCGATACAATTATTTGCGAAAAGCCTACTTTTATCGGCTCGCTAAACGCTTTTCGTTCTTACGGTGCTAACCTTGTCGGCGTTGAAATCGATGATGACGGAATGAATATTGACTCGCTTGAGAAAGCATTGAATGAAAACAGAAATGCAAAGTTTATTTATACAATTCCGAATTTTCAAAACCCATCAGGCGTTACAATGTCGCTTGAAAAACGCAAAGCGATTTATGCGCTTGCCAAAAAGTACGGTGTTATCATTTTAGAGGATAACCCTTATGGCGAAATTCGTTTTGCAGGCAAAGATATTCAAACAATAAAATCGCTTGATACTGACGGTTTAGTAGTTTACGCAGGCTCATTTTCAAAGGTGTTATCACCTGGTATGCGTGTCGGCTACGCTATTGGCGACAAGCGTATTATAGCAAAGCTAACCGTTTGCAAGCAAACAAGCGATGTTCATACAACAGCACTTTCGCAAATGATTACCGATGAGTTTATGAAAACGGTTGATTTTGAAAAGCATTTGCAAAATATTCGTGCAATTTACCGCAAAAAAGCCAATCTTATGATGGATTTGATGGACGAATATTTTGGCGATAAAATAACCTACAACAAGGTTGAGGGCGGTTTGTTTATTTGGTGCAAGCTGCCAAAACAGGTTGATATGATGGACTTTTGCACAAAGGCGGTAAAGGACAAAAAGGTAGCTTTAGTGCCTGGTACTGCATTTTTGATTAATGAAAATGAAGAGTGCCACGAATTTCGCACTAACTACTCTACCCCAACTGAACAGCAATTGATTGAGGGTATGCAAAAGCTCGGCGAATTAGTTAAGGAGATATAAAAAATGGAATTTTCACAAGATAAAAAAACAATGTTAAGTATGATAAAGCCGACAGGTCATTTTACGCTCGGCAATTACTTAGGTGCGCTTCGCAACTGGGTAAAATTACAAGATGAATATAACTCAATTTTTGCGGTTGCTGATTTGCACGCAATCACAATTCGTCTTGAGCCAAAAGCGTTAAGACAGCAAACCTTGCAAGCTTATGCAATTTTAAATGCAATCGGGCTTGACCCGAAAAAAAGCTTGATGTTCATTCAGTCAACTGTACCTGCTCACGCTGAGCTTTCGTGGATTCTTTCGTGCTATTCAATGTATGGCGAAATGCAAAGAATGACACAGTTTAAAGATAAATCAAAAAAAGCGCCTGATAATGTTAATTTAGGACTTTTTTCCTACCCATCACTTATGAACGCTGATATTCTTTTGTATCAGGCTGATGTTGTGCCTGTTGGTATCGACCAAAAGCAACATGTTGAATTAACAAGAACTGTTGCAAACCGTTTTAACGGCATTTATGGCGAAACCTTTAAAATTCCTGAGCCTATTATTCCAAAAGTCGGCGCTAAAATTATGAGCTTGCAAAATCCGCTTGAAAAAATGGGTAAGTCTGACTCAAACGAAAACGCTTATATCAGAATTTTAGATGACCCTGATACTATTGTTCGCAAATTTAAGCGTGCAGTAACTGATTCACAAGCAAGGGTTTATTTTGGCGACAGCAGTGAAAAAGCGGGTATTAACAACCTTATGACAATTTATTCTGCCGTTACTAAAAAGAGCTTTGAAGAAATTGAAAAAGAGTTTGACGGTAAAGGTTACGGCGATTTTAAATTAGCAGTAGCCGAAGCAGTAGTTGAAGAATTAAAGCCTGTTCAAGAGCGTTATAACGAGTTGATGAGTGATAAGGCAACCTTAGAAAAAATGTATCAAGAGGGCGCTCAAGAAGCGGCATATATCGCTCGCAAAACCTTATCAAAAGTAAAACGCAAAGTTGGATTTGTGAAATAATAAAAAGCCGTTCATAAGAACGGCTTTTGTTTATTTCACAGTTATTTTTTTCACCTTTGTCCATTTTGAATAGATTTTTTTATTATACTCAATTTTGTATGAGCGGATTTTTACTTTGCAAGTGCCTTTTTTCGCTTTTATCTTTTTGGTAACGGTTTTTTTGGTTTTATATAATTTTGTTTTCCAAGTTTTACCCTGCTTGTATTTAACCTGAAAACCAACAGCATTTTTCACTTTTTTATAAGTTACTTTAAAAGATTTTTTGCCTGCCTTTACTTTAAACTTAGGTGTTTTCGGGTTTAATGCTACGAATTTTACACCGTTTTTCTTCGCATATTTTTCAGCAACAGTATTGTAATAACCCTTTATCATTTTCAAACTTTTTGCAGAATAAAAACCCGTGTTAATAAATTTTACACTTAAAGGAAACTTTATCGATTCAACATCGTAACAATAATCAAACACACCATCTGCTATTAAAACAGTTCCTGTCTTCACATTGTATTTTCCTGATATATGATGACCGTAAATCATATATTTTCCTATATATAACCCTCCGTCATAGACTTTTTTACTTTCCCAATTATCGTGATTATTAAAATAACCTGTTCCTAAAAATGCACCGTTACCGATATATTGGATTTTATTGCCTAACTTTATCTTTTTTAATATTTTACAGCCCTCAAAAGCACCCTCGCCTATATATTTCAAACTTTTGGGAAATTTCACTGTTTTTAAATTCTTTTGGTCAACAAATATTTCCTTTTCTATTTTAGTAACCCCTTCGGGAATTTTTATACTTTCAATTTGTGTATTGTTTTTGAGTAGATTTTTTCCTAAAACAGTAACTTTCTTACCTTTTATTCTAGAAGGAATATTTATTCTTTCGTCATTGCCATCATAACTAACCAGTTTTATTGTTTTGTTCTTAAGTAATGTATAGGTATAATTACCATAATAATGCTCTTCTGCATTTACAGTTAAGGCAGATGAAAAAATTATTAGTAATGAAATAATCATAGTAATATATTTTTTAGCATTCATAAAATCATCTCCTATTTATATAGTGTAATATTTTTTTGAAAAAGTTTCAAGTTATTTATATTTTATTAATTACTGATATATCTGAAATCTTTACTATAGCATCACAACTGTCACCACCGACAAAGTTTCCGTTTCCATCTTTTGAGTTTAATTTTTGTTTGTTGCAAGAAAATATCATTTCTGTATGTTTGAACAAATATTTTTAGTCATTTCAAAAAATTATAACACAATTACTTCAAATCAAAATCGGTATAATTCTTTGGGACTTCGCCGACAATTACCATTTCATTCAGCAAAATTTCGGTTTTAAACTTTGTAGAATAATCAAAAAGCTTTGTTACCAGACAAACATCACTTGTAAACATAAGCGATAATTTGTGTTTGGTTTGGTTAATGCCGACGCTTTCAAATTTTGAGCGGTAAGTGCAGTCAACTGTATTGCTCATTTCATAATTAAAACTAATTTTTGTCCCCCTGCCGTAAAGATATTCATTATCAAAAAATGAGCCGAGCCTTACATAAAAGCTTCCTACTTCGGTATTTTTAAAAGCGTTTACAACTCTTTTTAGAATTTTCAGTTTAATTTTATTTAAATAAACGGTGTCGGTTGCCACTGATTTTACGCTTTTATCTTTATTATATGTAACTAAAATTAAATCACTGAAATTTATCTTTTCTTGCTCGATTGTATCTAAACAAGCCTTGTTAATAACATTCTCGCAAGCGGTTTGAGCGTTGCTTATTGCGACATTTAAAACGATTGGTTTAACATTTATTTCGGCAAAAATTATAACACAAATAAACAAAAGCGAAAATACCAAACACCAAAGTGTTTTTAAGTATTTTCGCTTTTTTCTTTTTAACATTTTCACCACCCCGCCTATAAACTATTGTATGTTTATAAGCGGTTTTCGGTTAAAATCCAAGTTTTCACATAAGTATAAATCGGTGAATACGGTGAAAATTCAACATTATCAAACTGCGAAAAATCAATTTCGCTTTTATAGTTTTTGTCTTCGCAAACACCTGTTAAAACTACTTTTATATTCTGTCTTTTAGCGTTTTCTAAAAATGCTTTTAACTTGTTGTCATCACTTTTTAATGTACCCGAATGAAAGGTTTGCAAAACTACTGCTTTAACATTTTCAAGGCTCGGGTAAGTCATTCCAACATAAGCTTTTAAAAACAAAACCTTAGAATTTTCTGATAATTTTTCACATTTTAAAGTGTCAGAATCTTTTACTTTTACAGGAAGTTCTCGCAATTTATCATCAAATGCGTCATAATCGCTGAGTGTTTCAGGGCTAAAAAATTTCACGCACTCGCCCTCATTTTTATAGGCGATGAAAACACCGTCTTTCTCGCTTTTTTCAATAAAATCAACAGCGGCGCAGAAATTTTTGTAGCCGTTGCTTTTATCGTTTTCAAGCGGTAAATTGCTCGAAACAAAGATGATAGGAACACCTGCAATTTTTGCTGTAAGTGAGATAAAAGCAGCACTGTATTGCAAGGTATCAGTTCCGTGGGTAATAATTATTCCGTCATAATTACTACTGTTTTTTAAAACAGTTTGCTTTAAAATCATTAGATTTTCAGCACTTATATTTTCGCTTAAAATGGTGTATGGCGAAGCTGTTTCAAATTCAACTGTGTTTTTGAATTCTTTAATATAAGTATCTAATAATTTATATTTTTGATTTTCATTTGTATCAAGCGTACCGTTTTTTTCAACACAAGCGATTGTTCCGCCTGTAAAAATAACAAGAATTTTTTTCATTTTTATCACTTAAAATGTTACATTATCTGAGATTAAATGGCAATATGTCTGGTCGCCTTCTTTATAAGTTTCAAATCTGCCGACTACAGTAATATCGCTATTTACTTCAGGATAATCATCAGGATATTTATGCTCACCCTGCCAAATAAATTCAAGTCCTTGTGAGCAGCAAGCGGTTGCATCTTTAATGATTACCGCAAAATAATTCTTGGTTTTTTCTTGGTTTTCATAAAGTGCAAATGCACCTTTCATTTTAACAATTTTGCCTACATATTTATCAGGCGTTGAAATCATATTATAAACTTCCGAATAAACCATAGTGCTGCTCATTTTGGTTAAATCAACATCAATTTCACCATTGTTGCTGTCATTTGTAACAGCCTGAGCATTGTTTTCTACACTTTTTGTAGTTTTATTATTCTTATTTGCTATTTCTTCTACTCTTTTAACTTTACTGCAGCTTGTCGAAAAAACAGCAATTACTAAACAGATTAATATTGCTAATATCTTTTTCATTTTGCTTTACCTCCTGATAATAATCCAATTAAATAAAAGGCACAAAACGCTATAATATCAACTGCAACAATTGTTGAGCCTACAGGTGTGTCAAAAAGAATTGAAATAACAATTCCTAAAAGCGCACACGATACTGAAAAAATGGCTGAACAAATTGTAACTGATTTAAAACTTTTGAAAACTCGCATTGCTGAAAGTGCTGGGAAAATTACCAAAGCAGATATTAAAAGCGAGCCTACCAAATTCATAGCGAGTACAATTATAACTGCAATAACTACTGCTATTAACAAATTATAAAACTCTGAATGAACGCCTGTTGCTTTTGCAAAGTTTTCATCAAAGGTTACTGCAAAGATTTTGTTGTAGAAAAGAATAAACAAAATCACAACAACGACTGATAACGCTACGCAAAGCCATACTTCAAAAACTGATAGTGTAAGTATCGAAGTTGAGCCGAAAAGCGTACTGCAAACATCGCCCGAAAGGTTGTTTGAGCTTGAAAAAATATTCATCAACAAATAACCGATTGCGAGTGCACCAACAGAAATCATAGCAACAGCGGCATCGCCTTTAATTTTAGTATTTTGTCCTGTTCTTAACAGCAAAATAGCGCAGATTATTGTAACGGGCATTGTAAAAATCATATTGTCGGTTATGCCTATAACAGTTGCCATTGCCATTGCACCAAAAGCCACATGCGAAAGGCCATCACCAATAAAAGAAAATCTTTTTAAAACAAGTGTTACGCCGAGCAATGATGAGCAAAGCGCAATTAAAACACCAACTATTAACGCATATCTTACAAACGGATATGTAGTAATATATTCAACTAATGTATTGGCGTTATCCACAAAAAAGTCAATTATTCCGCTCATTATTGCAAACCTCCTTCCCAATTAGAAAGAAAGCTTTTGCCAACTTTGCTGTTAAGATAATCTTCTTTTGTACCAAAAACTATTTCTTTACCGATATGCAAAATGTGAGTTGCGTATTTCAACGCTGACTCAATATCATGAGAAATCATAATAATAGTAATTTTTTCTTTTTTATTAAGATTATTAATCAACTCATACATTTGATTTGTCAACATTGGGTCAAGTCCCGAAACAGGCTCATCAAGCAAAAGCGCTTTTGTTGTAGCGCAAAGCGCACGAGCAAGCAAAACTCTTTGCTGCTGACCGCCTGAAAGCTCACGGTAGCATCTGTTTTTGAGATTTTCGATCTCCATTTTTTTAATGTTTTGCATAGCAATCGCTTTGTCTTCTTTTGAATAAAACGGTTTAAAGCCCTCTTTTGAGCAACGACCTGAAAGCACAATTTCCCATACTGATGCTGGAAAATCCCTTTGAATAAAGGTTTGCTGAGGCAAGTAACCCAATTTATCAGAAGTTAAGCCATCAGAAAATTCAAGCTTACCCGAAATAGCCTTTTGAAGTGAAAGCAATGTTCGCATTAATGTCGATTTTCCCGAACCGTTTTCACCAACAATGCATAAATAATCGCCAGCATTTACAGTAAAATTCAAATTTTTTACGATAACATTTGAATCATAGCCTAACGATAAATCTTTACAAATAATCTGCGCCACAGTTTTTCGCCCCCTAATACAAAACCTTTTTAAGAGTATCTAAATTGCTTTGCATTATATTAAGATAATTGTCGCCATCGCTAAAGGTTGATTGCATTGAGTTCATAGTAACAATTTGTTGCGATTTGTCCTTTGTGTTTTTGATGATTGTTTTTGCGATTTTTTGGTCGCTGCCATCAAGAGTTATAACAAACGTAAGCTTTAACTCATCAACTTTTTTTGCTAAGAATGAAATTGTTTCAAAGCTTGCTTCGCTTTCAGCAGAGCAACCGATAAATGCAGCATAATATTTAAGCGAGTAATCTTCGATTAAATATCTGAATGGGAATCTGTCGCCGAACAACAAAGTATTTCTTTTAGCATTTTTAACTGTGTTAGAGAATTCGCTGTCGAGTGTTGCGAGTTCTTTGCTGTAAGTATCATAATTCTTTTGATAAACAGATTCGTTATCTTTATCAAGTTTTGAAAGAGAATTTTTTATAGCCTCGCAGCATTTTTGAGCGTTTTTAACCGAAAGCCAAACATGCTCATCATATTCAACCTCTTCTTCGCCCTCTTCTTCCTCTTCCTCATCAACCTGCATACCTTCAACAGCTTCTTCTTCCTTCTTTTCGTTTTCCAAAACATCCATTAAATTAATAACCTGCATGTTTTTGTTAGAAGCCTCTTTAATAGCGTCTTGAGCCCATTCGTCAGACTCGCCGCCTACATAAATGAACAAGTCGCATTTTGATATTTTAATAATATCCTTTGCTGTTGGTTGATAACTGTGTAAATCAACACCGCTGTTAAGCAAAAGTGTTAAATCAATATCCTTTGCTTTGTCGCCAGCAATACTTTTTACCCAATCATATTCTGGAAAAATTGTAGCTACAACGCTAAGTTTTTTGTTATTTGTATTTGCAGTACCGCAACCGCAAAACATACTAATAAACACAATAGCAGAAACTATTATGCAAAATATTTTCTTCATTTGAAATTACCTCCGTAAAATTTATAAGTTTTTTAGAAATTTTACGAAGTTTTAATTTGAAAGTTTTATATTAAGTGAAACGAGTGTTTTATTCTCAACTAAATATTTATAAAAAGAAATTATTTTTATAATGGCAAAATGCATTGAAAGAGCCAAAATAACACTTGCAAATGTGTAAACAAGTCTTCTGATTAAATCTTTACAAAGATTAATTTGCGCACAAATCGGGCAGTCCTCTCCTGAGCAAGAGTGGTTTGACTCAGCCGCAATAAACATTACAGAGCAAAAAAAGACAAAGCAAAATGCAATTGCCAAAATGAAAGAAAGTATTCTTTTAAACTTTGTCATAATTTTCACTCCTTTTTATATTTCTCTAACTATATATTATAGCATATATTTTTTAAAAATCAACTGCGAAAACAAAGCAAAAAAATAAAAGAGCATTTTTTAAAAATGCTCTTTTAAATTAGTCAATTTCTACCATAATTTTTTGGTCGTTACGGTTAGCAACGGCACGCATTACAACACGAATTGCTTTAGCAATTCTGCCTTGTTTGCCGATTACTCTACCCATATCATCAGCAGCAACGCTTAAATGATAAACTATTACGCCCTCTTCATTAGGCTCATCAACAGTAACTTTAACTGCATCAGGCTCATTAACTAAGCCTTGAGCAAGTGTAACAAGAAGTTCTTGCATAACAAAAATTTCCTTTCAAGAATTAATTAGAGAACATTGTTCTTTTTAAGCAACGCTTTTACTGTATCAGTAGGTTGAGCACCGTTAGCAATCCATTTTTTAGCAGCCTCTGCGTCAATAGTAACCTCAGCAGGATCTACATTTGGATTGTAAGTACCAATTTCCTCGATAAATCTACCGTCTCTTGGAAATCTTGAATCAGCAACAACTACTCTGTAAAAAGGAGCTCTTTTTGCACCCATACGACGAAGTCTGATTTTTACTGCCATTATATTTTCACCTCACAAATTATTTTTAATATTAAAACGGTTTTTCACCGTTAAAAGCTTAGTTTACATACCGCCAAACTGCGACGGGTCAAAAGTGTTTGGGTCGATACCGAGATTATTTCCGCCAAGACCTTTTAGCAATCTGCGATTTTTACCCTTGCCACCATTCATTTGCTTGAACATTTTTTTCATTTGCTCATACTGCTTCAAAAGGCGGTTTACATCTTCAAC
>CACZIY010000068.1 GCA_902781345.1 Oscillospiraceae bacterium
TTTAATTAAAAAAATACTTGACAAATCTACTTATTTATGATATTATAGTTGTACTGTCCGTTCTAAAGACAGCAGGTGAGGTTTTACCTCGTAAGTTTATCGCCTGCCGAGGAAGGTACACACTATAAAAAGTAATTTGTGTATATCTATGCCTTTTCGTCTTTTGCGGAAAGGCATTTTCTTTTATAACGCGCAGTTATTAAATATTTCGGAGGTGAATACATTGCCAAGTGCATCAGTTTTAGAACAGAAAAAGCAAATCGTTGCTGAACTTACTGAGAAACTTAAAGGTGCTTGCGCAGGCGTAGTTGTTGACTACAAGGGTATTTCAGTTGCTGACGATACTAAATTGCGTAAAACACTTCGTGAAGCAAACATTGACTATTTCGTAGTTAAAAACTCATTGTTAGGCTTCGCTGCTGATGAAGCAGGTTTAGGCGATTTGAAAAATGTTTTAGAAGGAACTACTGCTATCGCTTTGAGCACTGAAGATTATATTTCAGGCGCTAAAATCCTTTACGAGTTCTCACAACAAGCAAACGGCTACTTTGAACTCAAATCAGGATTTATGGACGGTGAAGTAGTATCACTTGAAAAAATCACAAGTCTTGCAAAACTTCCTTCAAAAGAAGTACTTATTGCAAAGGCAGTTGGAAGCATCAAAGCTCCAATTTCAAACCTCGTTTATGCGCTTAATGCTGTTAAGGATAAAGTTGCAAGCGAACAACCAGCTTAAAAGGTTTTAAGCATAAAAGTTTAGTCTTTTTTCTTTGAAAAAGGCAAAAAAATTATTAAACAAAAAATTATTAAATTTCGGAGGAAAATAAAATGGCTTCAGAAAAAATTACAAAATTTATTGAAGATGTTAAAGCTCTCTCAGTTTTAGAATTAGCTGAACTCGTAGAGGCTCTTGAAGAAGAATTTGGCGTATCAGCTGCTGCTCCAGTAGTAGTTGCAGGTGGTGCAGAAGGCGGCGCTGCTGCTGACGAAAAATCAGAATTTGATGTAATCCTTGCTTCAGCAGGTGCACAAAAAATTGCTGTTATCAAAGCAGTTAGAGAAGCTACAGGTCTTGGTCTTAAAGAAGCAAAAGCTATCGTTGACGAAGCTCCTAAAGCAGTTAAAGAAGGCGCTCCAAAAGAAGAAGCAGAAGCTCTTAAAGCTAAACTCGAAGAAGCTGGCGCTACTGTTGAACTTAAGTAATTTAAGTTTTAAAAAAATCAATCCCGAAAGCATTTTGCTTTCGGGATTTTTTTAATTTTTAACTTTTTCTTTTACTTTAGCCGAAACCGCTTTATATCCTTTTACACCTAAAACTGTTTCGCCGTCAATTTGTAAAGCGCAAGGCTTATCAAACTCAACCTTAATCTCTTTGCCCTTTATTACAACGCAAGATTTTTTATACTGTGTATGAGTACCCTCAAAAATCTTTGGAAAATGCATAAGTGTTTTTAATTTACCTGTACCGTGCCAAACCAAAATTGAAATTTCCCTTTCAGCATTAAGTCTATATTGGTCAGGTGTTGGCATCATACCGCCACCGAAAAATCGACCGTTCATTGAAGGCGCTAACCAGACCTTTTTATACTCTTTTGTAACACCGTCAACGGTAATTTTCGCATTTCTCGGTTTAAAAGCGTAAAGCAAGCCTTTAATAGCAATTGCGGTATAATTTACCGCTTTATCGCTTTTCGCCTTTGCTTTATCGCCCTCTTCGCAACAGTAGCCGTCAATTCCGTAGCCGATACCGTTTAAGAATTTTTTAGTTTCGCCTTTTACAGTAACCACCGGTAAATTTTCAAAATATTTATTAACCAAAACAGGTTTGTTTTCATCAACATTGTGCTTAATATCATTTAAAAAGTCGTTGCCGCTGCCATTTGCGATATAATAAATCTCATTATCAAAATTGAAACTATCAGTATCATTTATAAATCGGTTTAAAGTACCATCGCCACCGACTAAAACAATTTTTGAATCTTTTTCTATTTCCTCAAAAAACTCTGAATAGTCAACTTCGGTTATATCTTTAAAAATCAAATCCTTGCTGTCTAACTTGTTTGCAACCGATTGTTTAAGTTCATCATTCCAACCGTTACCAGCCTTTGGGTTAAATAATACAAAGTATTCCATTACTTTTTACTTCCCTTAATTTAAAAATCTTGTTATTTTTATTATAAAACAAAATTATAAAAAGTCAATAAACTTATTGACTTTTTTAATAAAACAGTTATAATTAAAACAAACAAATAGGGAGAAAAAATTATGAGAGAAAAAATTCTTTTTGATGAAAATTGGCTGTTTCACAAGGGTGATGTTGAAGTTAAAACACCTAAGGTAAAAGGTCCTGTTTACTCTTCGGCAAAAACCGAACGAAAAAAGCAAGGTCCCGCTTGCCTGTACTACAATGACGCTGTAGATGATTTTAGAACAGATGTCGAGTATAACGCTGATAAATGGGTCAATGTCTGCTTGCCTCACGATTATGTGATTTCGGGCGAGGTTAAAGAGGAAAATAACCCAGCGCTCGGCTTTTTTGATTATGATAACGGTTGGTACAGAAAGCATTTTACCTGTTCAAGTGAAGATAAAAACAAAAGAATTACTCTGTATTTCGAGGGTGTAGCAACAAGGTGCATTGTTTATTTGAACGGTTGCGAGTTAAAGCATAACCTATGCGGTTATACCCCTTTTGAAGTTGATATTACCGATTATATTCAATTTGATAAAGATAACCTGCTCGCTGTTTATACTTATTATGATGACAACGAGGGTTGGTGGTACCAAGGCGGCGGCATTTTCCGCCATGTCTGGTTGAATAAGACCGATAATTTGGCGGTTGACTTGTACGGTGTTTATGTTAAACCTGTGTTTGAGAATAATGAGTGGTCGGTTTTCTTTGAAACAACGCTTTTAAATAATTATTTTGAAGACAAAACCGCAAAAATCACTACCGAAATCAAGGATAAAGACGGTAAAGTTTTGTGTGCCGCTTTTTCTGATTTAACTGTTGAAAAACAAGACAAAAACACCGCAAAATACAACTGTAAAGTAAACAACCCTATTCTTTGGGATTTAGATAATCCTTATTTGTACACCGTTGAAACTTTTGTTGTTTTAGACGGCAAGGAAGTTGATACCTATATAACAAAAACTGGTTTTCGCTATTTTACACTTGATAGCGACAAGGGCTTTTTCTTAAACGGCAAAAAGACTGTTATTAAAGGTGTTTGCGGTCACGGCGACTTTGGCTTAACCGGCAAAGCCGTTCCTGATAATATTTTTAGATACAAAACTAAAATGATGAAAGAAATGGGCGCAAACGGCTACCGTTGCTCTCACTACCCACAAGCAGAGGGTATGATGGACGCATTAGATGAGAACGGTTTTATCGTAATGTGTGAAAGTCGTTGGTTCGACTCATCTGATGAGGGAAAACAAGCTGTTAAAACCCACATTTTGCGTGACAGAAACAGACCGAGCGTTTTTATGTGGTCGCTTGGCAACGAAGAATTCTACCACATTACCGATGAGGGTCGAAGAATTAATAAAACGCTTTATTATTTGGCAAAAAAATACGATGACCAAAGAATAATTACTTCGGCAGTTTCGGTTCAACCTGAAAACTCGACTGTTTTTGATGAATGTGACGCTATCGGCTTGAACTATAACCATTGGGGCTATAAAAAAATTCGGGAGCAACACCCAGATAAGCCTATTTATGCGAGCGAATGCTGCGCAACAGGTACAACAAGAGGTTGGTATTTTCCTGATTGTGCTGAAAAAGGCTACATCACCGCTTACGATACTGACGCTAACTCGTGGTGGACCTCTCGTGAGCAGTTTATGAAGCATTTTAATAATTCGCCGTGGATGTTCGGTTTTTATCAATGGATTGCTTTTGAGCATAGAGGCGAAGCCGTTTGGCCGAGAGTTTGCTCGCAATCTGGCGCAATTGATTTGTTTTTGCAGAAAAAAGACGCTTTTTATCAAAATTTGGCGTATTTCAGCGAAAAACCTATGGTGCATATTTTACCGCATTGGAATTGGCAAGGGCTAAAAGGTGAAGAAATCAAAGTTTTCGCTTACACAAATTGCGATGAATTAGAGCTAAAATTAAACGGCAAAACCATTTCAAAAGAAAAAATCAAAAAATTTACTCACGGTGAATGGTATGTGCCTTTTGAGCAAGGCAAGTTAGAGTGTATTGGCTATATCGGCGGTGAAAAAGTCGCTTATGATTGTGCCGAAACCACCGATAAAGCGGTATCTTTAAAGCTTAAACTTGATAACGCTGACGACATCTCGCCAAACGGTGAGGATATCGCAATGATAACTTGCTATTGCGTTGATAAGGACGGAAAAGAAGTGCCTGACGCTTCACCATTTGTAAGCTTTTCTTGCAATGAACTCGGAAAAGTTGTCGGCACAGGCTCATCAGTTTCCGACCATATTCCTGTTACCGAAAGCAGTAGAAAAATGTATGCAGGCAAAATCGGCGTTGCGGTAAAACTTAACAAATCACACGGAAAATTAAAAGTTTTTGCTACTGCTGAAAACTTGCAAACCGCTGTTTTAAGCGTTGAAATCTAAATATTGACACACAAAAAAGCCTCAGGTAAAAAACCTGAGGCTTTTAAATTATACTTATTCTTCGGTTGAGTAAACGAGCTCGTCTTCTTCAACTAATTCTTCATCAATATCAAAAGATGCTTCAGAATAGCATTTCATACCTGTACCGGCTGGAATAACATTACCGATAAGCACATTTTCTTTAAGACCGAAGAGCTCATCTTCTTTACCCTTAATAGCAGCTTCTGTAAGAACACGAGTTGTTTCTTGGAATGAAGCGGCTGAAAGGAATGAATCAGTAGCCAATGAAGCCTTTGTGATACCAAGCAATGTAGGCTCACAAACAGGAAGTGTAAGACCTTCTTCGCCTGCTTCAATTCTTGCTTTAACTTCATCGTATTTAGCATAGAATGTACCACGCTCAACCATTGTACCAGGAATTAAATCAGTAGAACCGTTATCAAGAACACGAAGTTTTCTCATCATCTGACGAACAATAACCTCGATATGTTTATCGTTGATATCAACACCTTGTGAACGATAAGTGATTTGTACCTGTTCAATAATGTAGTTTTGAACAGCGTGAGCACCGAGAATTGCAAGATAATCTTGCGGATAAACAACACCGTCAGTAAGGCGTTGACCTTTTTCAACTGTGTCGCCCTCAACTACTCTTAATCTGTAATCGTAAGGGATTGAATATCTCTTTTCATCAGTACCGTTTTCATCGGTAACAATAACTTCTTTATTCTTTTTAACTGTTTCAACTCTGACAATACCTGCAATTTCAGTAAGAATAGCAGCGTGTTTTGGACGACGAGCTTCAAACAACTCTTCAACACGAGGCAAACCTTGTGTAATATCTTCAGCAGATGCGATACCACCAGTATGGAAAGTACGCATTGTAAGCTGTGTACCAGGCTCACCGATTGATTGAGCCGCTACGATACCAACTGCTTCACCAACAGAAACTTCGGTTGCAGTTGCAAGGTTAATACCATAACATTTCTTACAAATACCTCTTTTTGCTTTACAGGTAATTATTGAACGGATTACGCACTCTTTAACGCCTGCTTCAACAATGCGTTTTGCATCAGCGTGAGTAATCATATCCTCAGTACCCATTATAAGCTCGCCTGTTTCAGGGTGGTAAACAGGTTGTTGCAAGTATCTACCAAACAAACGCTCTTCTAATGGCTCGATAGGTTGATTACCGTCAGAAATACCGTAAACTAACAAGCCTTCGTCAGCGTGGCAATCTTCTTCACGAATGATAACCTCTTGCGAAACATCAACAAGACGACGGGTAAGATAACCTGAGTCAGCAGTTCTTAGCGCTGTATCGGCAAGACCTTTACGCGCACCACGAGAAGAAATAAAGTACTCTTGCACATTAAGACCTTCACGATAGTTAGAACGAATAGGTACTTCGATGATTTTACCAGATGTATTGGCGATAAGACCACGCATACCAGCCAACTGTTTAACCTGGCTATCAGAACCACGGGCACCAGAATCAACCATCATATTGATTGGGTTGTATTCTTCGAGGTTGTCTTTCAAAGCATCTTTAATATCGTTATCGCAAGTTGACCAGATATCCTGAATTGCTTTTGAACGCTCTTCAGCGGTAAACAAACCACGATTGTATTTTTTCTTAATAACTTCGATTTTATCTTCTGCTTCTGCGATTTTTTCAGCCTTAATCGGCGGAATTTTAGCATCAGAAACAGCGATTGTAATAGCAGCACGGGTTGAATATTTATAACCAGTAGCCTTAATTTTATCAAGAACATCAGCAGTTACAAATGTACCGTTTTCTCTGATACAAGCATCAATAATCTTACCTAAAAGCTTTTTGCCTGCTTTATTAGCATTGTAAGTACCGTCTTCATTTTTAGTGAAATGAATTTCAAGGTCAAGCTCATGACCTTCAGTACGCTCAGTAAAGCCTAAGTTCTGTGGAATAGACTCATTGAAAATAAGATAACCGACAGTAGCATCAACAATTCTGGTAATTGTTTCGCCCTCCCATTCGCCACTTAGGCGAACTTTAATAGGAGCGTGAAGACCTACTGCGTCATTTTCATAAGCCATAATTGCTTCTTCTTTGCTACCGAACACTTTGCCTGTACCTTTTTCATCAGGACGAACAAGTGTTAAGTAATATGAACCTAAAACCATATCCTGTGTAGGAACAGCAACAGGTTTACCGTCAGACGGTTTCAAAAGGTTGTTAGAAGCGAGCATCAAAATTCTTGCTTCTGCCTGAGCCTCTGCTGAAAGCGGTACGTGAACAGCCATCTGGTCACCGTCAAAGTCAGCGTTAAACGCTGTACAAACTAACGGATGAAGTTTAATTGCTCTGCCCGATACCAAAACAGGCTCAAATGCTTGAATACCAAGTCTGTGAAGTGTTGGAGCACGGTTCAAAAATACAGGGTGGTCTTTAATTACCACGTCAAGTGCGTCCCAAACCTCAGTTTTAGCACGCTCTAACATTTTTCTTGCCGATTTAATGTTGCTTGCAGAACCTGTTTCAACCAAATGTTTCATAATAAATGGTTTAAACAATTCAAGCGCCATTTCTTTCGGCAAACCGCATTGATAAATTTTAAGTTCAGGACCAACAACGATAACCGAACGACCGGAATAGTCAACACGCTTACCAAGAAGGTTCTGACGGAAACGACCTTGTTTACCTTTTAACATATCAGAAAGAGATTTGAGTGCACGGTTGTTAGGACCTGTAACTGCTCTGCCGCGACGGCCGTTGTCAATAAGTGCATCAACAGCCTCTTGCAACATTCTCTTTTCGTTTCTTACAATGATATTAGGTGCACCAAGCTCTAAAAGACGAGCCAAACGGTTGTTTCTGTTAATAACTCTTCTGTAAAGGTCATTAAGGTCAGAAGTAGCAAATCTGCCACCGTCTAACTGTACCATAGGACGAATATCAGGCGGAATTACAGGAAGAACATCAAGAATCATCCACTCAGGACGGTTGCCTGACAAACGGAAAGATTCAACAACTTCGAGTCTTTTACCGAGTCTGATTTTCTTTTGACCTGTTGCCTCTTCGATTTCTTCTTTAATCTCTTTAGAAAGCGCTTCAAGGTCAATTTCAGAAAGTAATCTTTTAATTGCCTCTGCACCCATTTCAGCTACAAAGTCATTTTCGTACTTCTCATACCATTCCATATACTCATGTTCTGATAAAAGTTGTAATTTTTCAAGCGGTGTTGAACCCGGGTCAACTACAACATATTTTGAGAAATAGAGTACTTGTTCAAGATCTCTTGGAGACATATCAAGAATAAGTCCCATTCTTGAAGGAATAGTTTTAAAGTACCAGATGTGAGAAACAGGAGCTGCAAGTTCAATTGAGCCCATTCTTTCTCTACGAA
The DNA here is from genome assembly GCA_902781345.1 of Oscillospiraceae bacterium. Classification (GTDB taxonomy): domain Bacteria; phylum Bacillota; class Clostridia; order Oscillospirales; family Acutalibacteraceae; genus RUG11462. The sequence goes on from CACZIY010000068.1 coordinate 7,980, forward strand.
CCTTGCTGCGTGTAATTTCAACGCCGCAACGCTCACAAACTTTGCCTTTATAACGAATTCTTTTATATTTACCGCAATGACATTCCCAGTCTTTTGTAGGTCCGAAAATTCTTTCGCAGAAAAGACCGTCTTTTTCAGGTTTTAATGTACGGTAGTTAATAGTTTCAGGCTTTTTAACCTCGCCATAAGACCATTCTCTTATTTGCTCGGGAGAAGCAAGCCCAATACGAATTTTTTCAAAATCTGTATTCTGCATAATCTTTATTCCTCCCCGTCATTAGTGTATTCGTCATCAATAAAATCTTCGGCATCATCAATGAAATCATCAAAATCTTCATCGGTCGGCTCTTCATCAGTAATAGCCTCGCCGTTTTCATCTTCAAGACCGAAGCCTGTTAAATCATCAGCAACTACCGAAGCGTTAGGGTCTTCGATTTTTTCATCTTTTGGTGCAGGAATCAAATCATCATCGTCATCAAAAGATTGTTTAATATCAATTTCGTTATCATCTTTATCAAGAACCTTAATATCGAGTGCTAATGACTGCAACTCTTTAATAAGTACCTTAAATGATTCAGGGATACCAGGTTTTGGAATATTGTTACCCTTAACGATTGATTCGTAAGTTTTAACACGACCTACAACATCATCAGATTTAACAGTAAGAATTTCTTGTAATGTATAAGCAGCGCCGTAAGCTTCAAGCGCCCAAACTTCCATTTCACCGAAACGCTGACCACCAAACTGTGCTTTACCACCGAGAGGTTGTTGTGTAACGAGTGAGTAAGGACCTGTTGAACGAGCATGAATCTTATCATCAACCAAGTGATGAAGCTTGAGATAATACATATAACCAACAGTTACACGATTATCAAACGGTAAACCAGTTCTACCATCATAAAGTTGAACTTTACCGTCCTCAGCATAACCTGCCATTTTCAAGCATTCACGAATATCAGACTCGTGAGCACCGTCAAATACTCTTGTGCAAACCTTCCAGCCGAGTGCTTTTGCAGCATAACCTAAATGCACTTCAAGCACCTGACCGATATTCATACGAGAAGGTACACCGAGTGGGTTAAGAACGATATCAAGCGGAGTACCGTCTGGTAAGAACGGCATATCTTCTTGTGGTAAAATACGCGAAACGACACCTTTGTTACCGTGACGACCAGCCATTTTATCACCGACAGAGATTTTTCTCTTTTGAGCGATATAGCAACGAACAACCATATTAACGCCAGGATTTAACTCGCTTGAATTTTCACGAGTAAATACTTTTACATCAACGATTGTACCGTATTGACCGTGTGGTACTCTGAGCGAAGTATCACGAACTTCTCTTGCTTTTTCGCCGAAAATAGCACGAAGAAGTCTTTCCTCTGCGGTAAGCTCGGTTTCGCCCTTAGGTGTAACCTTACCAACGAGAATATCGCCGGCGCCTACCTCAGCACCAACACGAATAATACCTCTTTCATCAAGGTCTTTCAAAGCATCTTCACCGACATTTGGAATATCACGAGTGATTTCCTCAGGTCCAAGCTTAGTATCTCTTGCTTCTAATTCGTATTCTTCAATATGAACAGATGTAAATACATCTTCTTTAACAAGTCTTTCATTAAGTAAAACAGCATCCTCGTAGTTATAACCTTCCCAAGTCATAAATCCGATAAGCATATTTTTACCAAGTGCGATTTCACCGTCTTTTGTAGCAGGACCGTCAGCAATTACATCGCCTTTTTTAACCTTTTCGCC
>CACZIY010000069.1 GCA_902781345.1 Oscillospiraceae bacterium
ATGGACGAGGAGCAGGAGCATACATATAAATCCGAGTCGACACCTCGTTTTCACGCTCGTGATGTTGCGAATTTCAGAAGTCGCTATAATAAATGCTTGTTTTTAATGGCTTCGGCAACGCCGAGTGTTGAAACCTATTCGCTTGCGAAAAACGGCTTTTATTCGCTTTACACCTTAAAACAACGCTATGGCAATGTTACACTGCCGAAGGTTCAGACTGCTAATATGAAAGAGCAGTATAAAAAAGGCAATTTCGGCATTTTCAGCGACATTTTGTGTAAAGCTATTAAAGAAACCTATGAAAATAAAAAGCAGTCTATTATTCTTTTAAACAGGCGTGGCTATCATGTTGTAGTAACTTGTACCAATTGTGGTACAGTCAAAAAATGCCCGAATTGCAGCATTTCAATGACATATCACACCGCTAATAACAGAATGATGTGCCATTATTGCGGTTATTCCGAGCCTTACAGCGAAAAATGCTCGGTTTGTGGCGAAAAAAATGTGAGAGTTTCAGGCTTTGGTACGCAAAAAGCGCAAGAGGAATTGCAAACGCTTTTACCTGAACTTAAAATTCTCAGAATGGACGCCGATACAACAATGACCAGATTTTCGCATGAGAAAAATCTTACCGCCTTTAAAAATGGTGAATATGATGTTATGATTGGCACGCAAATGGTAGCAAAAGGGCTTGATTTTCCGTCTGTTACATTAGTTGGCGTAATCAACGCCGACCAGTTGCTTTTTGGCAATGATTTTCGTGGTTATGAAAAAACCTTTTCATTGCTTACACAGGTTATAGGCAGGTCTGGCAGAAGTGAAGAGGGAACAGCGGTTATTCAAACAATTGCGCCTGATAATGAAATTATTTCACTTTCAAAAAGTCAGGACTATGAGCGTTTTTATGAAACCGAGATTTTGCAAAGAAAACTTTTAAAATACCCTCCGTATTGTGATTTGTGCATAATAGGTTTTTCGGGCATTTCAAAAGAGAATACCTTTAATTTTGCAAAAGAATTTTTTGATGAAATTAAAAATCATATTGAGAATGATTATAAGGATTTGCGGTTGATGATTTTAGGTCCAAGCCCTTGCAATATTCCTAAAATAAACAATAAATATCGTTTTAGAATAATAATCAAGTGCAAGAATAGTAAGCAATTCCGTGATTTAATCAGAAAATTGATTGTTTCATCAAATAAAAAAGGAAAATATAAGAATATTTCGGTTTTTGCTGATGTAAATCCCGAAAATATTATTTAAAATAAGGAGAAAACTATGGTTAGAGAAATTATAAAAGAGGGCGACGAGGTTTTAAGAAAAGTCTGCCATAAGGTTGAAAAATTTGACGCAAGACTACACTCGCTTTTAGATGATATGTATGAAACTATGAAAAAAAGTGACGGTGTCGGACTTGCTGCACCGCAAGTAGGCATTTTGCGCCGTGTAGTTGTGATAGATGTCGGCGAGGGCAAAATTGAACTTGTAAACCCTGAAATTGTTAAGGTTTCGGGCGAGCAAACAGGACAAGAGGGTTGCCTTTCTTGTCCAGGTAAATGGGGCAATGTTACCCGTCCTATGAAAGTTACCGTTAAAGCGCAAGACCGCTTTGGCGAGGAAATCAAGATAAAAGGAACAGAACTTTTGGCTCGTGCGCTTTGCCACGAAATCGACCACTTAGACGGAATTTTATTCTTAGATAAAGCAACTTTTGAAGAAGATAAGGAGTAGTTTATGAACATTGTTTTTATGGGAACGCCTGATTTTGCAGGCGAGTCTTTAAAAGCGCTTTACAATGAAAAATACAACATTTCAGCGGTGTTTACCAAGCCTGATATGCCGGTAGGCAGAAAGCATATTATGACTCCGCCTGAGGTTAAAGTTATTGCAAATGAACTAAATATTCCCGTTTTTCAGCCAACAACACTAAAAGACGGTGAAGCTTTAAAAATTTTGCAACAGTTAAATCCCGATTTAATTGTTGTAGTGGCTTACGGCAAAATTTTGCCAAAGGAAATTTTAGATTTGCCAAAATACGGCTGTATTAATGTTCACGCTTCACTTTTGCCAAAATATCGAGGAGCTTCCCCTATTCAATGGGCGATTGTCAGCGGTGAAAAGGTTACAGGTGTTTCAACAATGTATTTAAACGAGGGAATGGACACAGGCGATATTTTGCTGACCGAACAAACTGAAATCGGCGAAAATGAAACCGCCGAAACCCTTTGGGACAGATTAGCAGTTTTGGGTGCTTCTTTGCTTATAAAAACTGTAAAAGGCTTAGAAGAAAACACAATTACACCGATAAAGCAAGACGAAACACAAGCTACTTATGCACCTATAATCAAAAAAAGTGACGGACTTATTGATTGGTCAAAATCTGCTTTTGAAATTAATTGCAAAATCAGAGGATTGCATAACTGGCCTGTCGCTTTTACAAAGCTCGGCGGTAAAATGTTAAAGATTTTTTCTGCTGACATCTTAGAAAAAAGCGGTAAAGCAGGCGAGGTTTTAGAAAGTAAAAATGAATTTATTGTCGCTTGTGGAAAAAACGCTTTAAAAATAAACGAGCTTCAACTTGAAGGCTCAAAACGAATGAAAACCGAAGACTTTTTGCGTGGCAAAAAAATTGATGAAAAATTTTTGGGAGTTGAATAAAAATGCCAATGTTTTATTATTTTGACCCTTTATATTTTTTGTTTGCTTTACCAGGACTTCTTATTGCGCTTTTTGCACAAGCAAAGGTAAAATCAAACTACTCAAAATATAGCCAAGTTTTCACTCAAAACAACATTACAGGTGCTGACGCTGCAAGAGAAATTTTGCAAAGAAACGGCATTTTTGATGTTGAAGTAAAAAGAATTAGCGGCAACTTGACCGATAATTTTAACCCAAAAGATAATACTATTTATCTTTCTGACGGCGTTTACGGCTCAAACACTGTTTCGGCGGTCGGTATCGCTTCGCACGAGGCAGGTCATGCTGTGCAACACGCAAAAAACTACACACCTGTAAAAATCCGTATGGCACTTGTGCCTGTTTGCAATTTTGGCGCAGGTATTAGCCCGTTTTTAATAATTTTGGGTTATGTTTTAAATATTTGGCAGTTGCTTTATTTAGCACTCGGCGTATTTTTGCTTTCGGTGCTTTTTCAACTTATAACTTTACCTGTAGAGTTTGACGCTTCAAAAAGAGCGTTAAAATCAATTGAGAGCTATTCAATGTTAAATGAATATGAGTTAAAAGGTGCAAAAAAAGTGCTATCAGCAGCGGCTTTAACTTATGTTGCGGCGCTTTTACAATCGCTTTTGATTTTCCTTTATTATTTGTTAAGATTTTCAGGCAACAGGCGGAATTAAACTATGGCAAATGCAAGAAAAATAGCAATAAACATTTTATTAAAAATTGAAAATGATAAAGCATATTCAAATATAACGGTTGATAAAATTTTGCGAGAAAGCGAATTATTGGAGCAGGATAAGGCTTTTGTAACAAAATTGGTTTATGGCGTTTTAGAAAAGAAACTAACGTTGCAATATATAGTTAGTTCTTATTCAAAAACGCCGATTAAAAAACTTCGACCGTTTATTTTAGTTTCGCTTGAATCGGCGCTTTATCAAATTCTATTTATGGATAAAATTCCTGATTCGGCTGCGGTAAATGAAACTGTAAATATTGTTAGAAAATCAAAATTTTCCAGTCTATCGGGATTTGTAAACGCTGTTTTGCGTTCATTTTTGCGTGATGAAAAAAAGATAAATTACCCAAAAGAAAAAAGGGAATATTTAAGCGTAAAATACAATCTTGATATCAGTTTAGTCGATTTGTTTTTAGAGCAATATGGCGATGAAACCGAAAATATTTTAAAAGGTTTTGAAAATTTGGATTATCTTTCGCTTAAAGTTAATACGCTTAAAATCACGGTTGAAGAATTAGAAAAAGAATTATCAAAACAGTGTGAAGTTTCGCACCACCCTTTGTGCGAAGAAGTTTTGTTGCTTAAAGGGCAAGGAGCGGTACGCTCGCTTTATGGTTTTGATGAGGGCTATTTTCATATTCAAGACCCGTCGAGTGCCATCTGTGCAAAAATAGTTGCTGATTTAGCAGGTGACAGGGTGCTTGACTTGTGTGCAGCACCTGGCGGAAAAAGCTTTTCAATTGCTGAATATATGGGCGATAAAGGCGAGATTTTATCACTCGATTTATACCCTAAAAAAATAGAATTAATCAAAAATGGCGCCGAAAGATTAGGCATAAAAAGCATAAAATCCTTTGTAAACAATGCGGAAATTTATAATTCCAATTTAGGCACTTTTCACAAAGTTTTGTGCGATTTGCCTTGTTCTGGACTTGGAATTTTGGGTAAAAAGCCCGAAATTCGTTACAAAAATGTTGCTTTTCTTGACAATCTTTCAAAATTACAGTATCATTATTTAGACACAGCAAAAGTATATGTAAAAATGGGCGGTTTTTTGGTTTTTTCAACCTGTACGCTTAATCAAAACGAAAACCAAAAAGTAGCAGAGAAATTCTTGAAAAACAATGAAAATTTTGAGGCTTTTTCAATCGGTGAGGGTATTACAAAAACTGAAATTGACAGTAGTAATACTTTGACACTTTTTCCGCATATACATAGTACTGACGGATTTTTTATTTCTGTATTTAAAAGGGTGAGGTGAGTTCTATTTTAGACCTGAAATCTATGAATTTAGGCGAAATCGAACAAATTATTTCTTCACTTTCTTTGCCGAAATTCAGGGCAAAACAAATTTTTGGCTGGCTTCAAAAGGGCGTTGAAAATTTTGATGAAATGAAAAATGTTCCGCATAGTGTTACTGAAAAATTAAAAGAAAACTATTATATTTCTTATGCGAAAATTGAAAAGAAATTTTCATCACAATTAGATGAAACAGTTAAATATCTTTTTTCGCTTTATGACGGTGAATTAATCGAGTCGGTTGTTATGAAGTATAAACACGGTTACAGCATTTGCGTTTCTTCGCAGGTCGGCTGTAATATGGGCTGCAAATTCTGCGCTTCAACTATCGGCGGAAAGCTAAGAAATTTAACTGCAGGCGAGATTTTATCGCAAATCTTTTCGGCTCAGAAGGATTTGGGCGTTCGCATTTCTAATGTCGTTTTAATGGGAATGGGCGAACCGCTTGATAATTTTGATGAGGTTATGAAATTTCTTGAATTAGTCGGACTTGAGGGCGGGCTGAATATCGGTATGAGGCATATTTCGCTTTCAACCTGCGGCGTTGTTGATAAGATTTATGAGCTTATGGACAAGGACTTGCAAATAACCTTGTCAATTTCGCTTCACGCACCTAATGATGAGCTTCGTAACACCATTATGCCTATTAATAAAAAGTATAATGTTAAAACGCTTATTAATGCTTGTAAGGAATATACTAAAAAAACAAACAGACGCATTTCTTTTGAATATGCTTTAATAAAAGATTTTAATGATTCATTAGAGTGTGCTCAACAGCTTAAAGATTTGCTTGGCGGTATGATTGCTCATATCAATTTAATACCAGCAAATCCTGTTCACAAAAATAAATTTGAAAAACCCGATAAAACATCGGTTTATAAATTCTGCGAGTTGCTTAATAGCAAAGGGCTAAATGCAACCGTAAGAAGAACCTTAGGCGCTGATATTGACGCTTCTTGCGGACAACTTCGTGCCAAACACAAACAGTAAAGGAGGAGTTTTTGTGGAAATTTTTGCGCAAACCGATATAGGTATGCTTCGACAAATGAATCAAGATTTTGTAAAATTTCATAAATTTGATGACGAAACTGCTCTTTTGATTGTTTGCGATGGAATGGGCGGTGCAAAAGCAGGCAATGTTGCCAGCGAAGTTGCGGCAAATTCTGTTTACAATACTTTTTTGCAAAAGTATAAGGTTACAATGAATGATAAAGATTTGAAAACGCTTATGACCTCTGCGGTTAACGGTGCTAATTTAGATGTTTTTGATTTAGCGCAAAATAACGAAGAGTATTACGGAATGGGAACTACAGTCGTTTTCACATTTTTAAGTGATGGTTACGCTTACACAATTCACGCGGGCGATTCACGAGCGTATATCATTTATCCTGACGAAATGGAGCAAATAACTACTGACCACTCAATCGTTCAGCAAATGATAGAAAATAACATTATAACGCCTGAGGAGGCAAAGCATCATCCTAAGCGAAATGTTATTACAAGAGCGTTGGGTATTGAAGAATGCTTAGAAACAGACTTTAACATAACAAAGCTTGAGCAAGATGCGAAAATTTTACTTTGTTCTGACGGACTTACAAATTTTGTTGATGATGAAGATATTAAAAAAATTGCAAATAAAAATGATGCAAAAGATATTTGTAAAAAGCTTATTGAATTAGCTAATAAAAACGGCGGCGGGGACAATATTTCAGTTGCAGTTGCAAAATATTAAGTAAAGGAGGAAAAACAGTGGATAGATTTATCGGAAAAAGACTTGACGGCAGATATGAAATCAATGCATTAGTAGGCGCTGGCGGAATGGCAAGCGTTTATAAGGCTTACGATATTATCGACGAGCGAGTAGTCGCAATAAAAATCTTGAAAGAAGAATTTGTTGCAAACGACGAGTTCAGAAGAAGATTTAAAAATGAATCAAAAGCTATTGCTGTTTTATCCCATCCTAATATAGTAAAGGTTTTTGATGTTTCTTTCGGTGATGTTTTGCAATATATCGTAATGGAATATTGCGACGGTATTACTTTAAAAGAGTATTTGCAACAAAAAAGCGTAATCAATTGGGAAGAAGCGGCTTTCTTTACAGTACAAGTGTTAAAAGCGCTTGAACACGCTCATGAAAAGGGCATTGTTCATCGTGATATTAAACCTCAGAATATTATTTTATTAAAAGACGGTACAATTAAAGTTACTGACTTTGGTATTGCGAGATTTTCAAGAAGTGAGCAAAGAACTATTACCGATAAGGCGATAGGCTCAGTTCATTATATCAGCCCTGAACAAGCTCGTGGCGATAATACTGACGGTAAGTCTGATATTTATTCAGTCGGTGTTATGCTTTATGAAATGACAACAGGCAAATTGCCGTTTCAGGCTGATTCGGCTGTATCGGTTGCTATTATGCAGCTACAAAACGAGCCTGAAAAACCTACTGAAATTAATAATACAATTCCAAAAGGACTTGAACAAATTATTTTGCTTGCAATGCAAAAAGAGCCGTATGACCGTTATCCGACTGCATTTGATATGTTAAGAGATATTGAGGAAATACGAAGAAATCCTTATATAACTTTTGAGCATAATTATAGAATAAACTATAACAACAGCACAAATTATAAACAGGGTAATGATGTTGACTATGCTGTTAAAAATAGTGGTAACAGCAGTCATCAGAATTCTGATATTGATATGCCTAAAAAGCATTCTACAATAAAAGTTCTTGCTATTATAGCAGCAATTTTTGTTCTTTCTGTAGGCGGCTTAATATTCTATTTCTTGAATCATAAAGCACCGACTACAAAATGTCCTAATTTTGTCGGAATGACTCAGGAAGAAATTCAGAACAAGTATCAGGGAAAATTCACTTTTAAGTTTTTAACCGAAGACGCAAGTCTAAGACCTGACGGCTTAAAAGAGAATGAGGTTTATAAGCAAGAGCCTGATGCAAATACTGAGATTAAAAGCACTTACGAGATTAAGCTTTATTATAATAAAATTGAAAAAATAAAGATTGACGATTATACCAAACAATCTTATGAAGATGTTAAAGAAGCTTTAGAGGAATTGGGCTTAAAGGTTGAAAAAGTCAGCAAAAATGATGACGACATTACAGAAAACTGTGTAATAAAAACTTCACCAAAAGCTGGCGAAGCAGTTAACAAGGGCGGAAAAGTTAAAGTTTATGTTTCATTGGGTCCTGAAAAATTCCAGGATACAGTTCCTGATGTAACAGGTCTTTATTATAAAAATGCAATAACCACCCTTACAGGTAAAGGTTTTAAGGTTGATTATGATTCTTGGCGATATGATGATAATGTGGCTTACGGTTATGTAATATCTCAATCACCAACAGCTAATTCAAATGCTGTTTCAGGTGAAAACGGTGATACTGTAAAAATCTATGTAAGCCAAGGACCTTATCCGACTGCTGCACCTACAACAACAGCAGCACCTGCTACTGAAAATAATGTAGCAAATGAAGCCGAAAACTCGGAGGAATAAATGACTGACAGCGGAATTATTGTAAAAGCTTTATCGGGATTTTACTATGTTAAAACCGATAATGAAATAATAACCTGCAAAGCAAGGGGCAAATTTCGCAAAAAAGAATTTTCACCGCTTGTAGGCGATAAAGTTAATATTTCTGTTTTGGAAGAAAATGAAGGCGTTATCGATGAGATAACGCCTCGTTTAAATTGCCTTGTTCGCCCACCGGTTGCGAATATTGACAGGCTGTTTATTATAGTTTCGACCACATCGCCAAAGCCGAGTCCCTTTGTTATTGATAAAATGACTGTAACGGCACATTTTAACAACATTGAGCCGATTATTGTTATAAACAAAAGCGATTTATCATCACCTGATGAAATTTTTGATACTTACAAAAAATGCGGTTATAAGGTTTTTTGTGTCAGCGCAAAGGAGAATTACGGTATTGAGCAAATTTTTCCGCTGATTGAGGGTAAATTGTCGGTGTTTTGCGGCAATTCTGGCGTTGGCAAATCAAGCATTTTAAATGCGGTTGACAGCCGTTTTAATATCGAAACAGGCGAAATCAGCGAAAAATTGGGAAGGGGTAAACATACCACAAGGCATATTGAGCTTTATTCTTCACACGGCGGTCTGATTGCCGATACACCAGGGTTTTCGAGTTTGGATATGGAAAGAATTTCTGTAATAAAAAAGGAAGAATTGCAGTATTGTTTTCCTGAATTTGAACGCTATTTAGGCAAATGCAAATTTACCTCCTGCTCTCATACCAAAGAAAAAGGGTGCGAAATACTTTTGGCAGTTGAAAACGGCGAAATACCGCTTTCAAGAATTGAAAGTTACAAAAAACTTTATGAAGAAAGTTCTAAATATAAGGATTGGCAACTATGAGCAGATGCGTTATTGTCGGCGGTGCCGACATTGAAAACTATGAAAAACTGAATAAAGAATTTTTGCCAAGCGACTATTTTATTTTTTGTGATTCAGGATTGAAGCATTTGAATAAATTAAATGCGAAACATAATTTGATTATAGGCGATTTTGACTCTTACGAAAAGCCAGAAACTGATGTCGATATTATTCAATTACCTTGTGAAAAAGATGTTACCGACACTTTCGCAGCGGTGCAAACAGCGCTTGAAAAGGGCTTTTTAGACTTTTTGATAATCGGCGTTGTAGGTCAGCGACTTGACCATTCGCTTTCCAATGTTTCAATGCTAAAATACTTGAAACAAAAAGGAGCAAAAGCTTTAATTGTTGATGATTATTCAAAAATGTTTTTGCTTGATAAAGAGTGCAAAATTTCAAAAGGCGAGTGTGAATATTTTTCGGTAATAGCGCTTTCTGAAAAATTAGAGGGGCTTAGTATTAAGGGCGCAAAATACTCACTTGAAAACGCAGTTATTGAAAATTCATTTCAGTTAGGCGTTAGCAATGAGCCTGAAAATGACACTGTAATAACACTTGAAAAAGGCGACGCTTTAATAAGGTGACGCTTTAATAGTAAAAGTTTTTTAAAGTAACCAAATCGACACCTTTTAATATAATAATAGCAAGAGGGTGTTTTGTATGAGGAGAAAATGTAAGCCACCTAATAAAAGAAAACAAAAAGCTTCTTACATACTTTCATTTACAGCGGGAATAGTTTTGGCAACATTTTTCCCTTATCGTGCAATAATGCTTGTGCTTAGCGTAGTTTTGGTGCTGCTCGCATTAGCGTATTGTAAATGCCCTTAAGAAAGGTGGTAAGAAATGAAAGTAGTTGTGGTTAAAAGCCCAAAAGCGTTTAGGGGCATTTTGAGAATGATTTTTAAAATTAAAAAAGATGATTTAAAGTAAATTTTTTGACCGCATAAATTTGCGGTCTTATTTTTTTACCTGTTGGCTAAAAAATTTAACCACTTGGCTATTTTTACTTTACAAATTGATAAAATCAAGTTATAATGCAAATAAAGGTGGTGAGTAAATGAAATTACGCATAGAGATTGATGAAAACTTTGACGATGAAGTAATTATTCGTTGCAAATCGCTTACAGATGAAATAAAGCTTTTGCAAGATGTTATCGGCAATGCGGTTGACAAAGATGCGCGCCTTGTTTTCACGCTGAACGATACCGAATATTACATTAATCGCAATGATATTTTATTTTTTGAAACGGTGGAAAATAAAACTGCTGCTCATACTGCTGACAAGATTTATTATACAAACTACAAACTTTATGAGTTAGAAGAAATTTTACCGAAAAGTTTTATGCGAATTTCAAAATCATCTATAATAAACTGCAAAAAAGTTTCTGCGATAACTAAAAATATCACAGGAGCCAGCGAGGTTTTGTTTAAAGACTCGCCAAAAAAAGTTTATGTTTCAAGAATGTATTTTAAACTGTTTAAACAACGAGTTGAGGAGATGTTATAAATTATGAAAAATAGATTTAGTTTTAGAAAATCAGGTGTATTTTGGGGCGTTACGCTCATTTTATCTGCTGTATTAATAATACTTGATTCAATCGGAATCGGCTTAGGATTTTTAAGCGGTGTTCCTGTAATAAGCATAGTTTTAGGTATAATTTGCTTAGCTTGGCTTATTGATGAATTGATTAAGCTTAAAATTTCTCACATCTTTTTCCCGCTTGCATTTATCTTTATTCTTTTTCAAGATAAAATTGCACAGCTTGCAAGCTTGAAAAGCCCTATAATGTCAAGTTGGATTGTGTTAATATGCGCTTTGTTGCTGACAATAGGCACATCAATGATTTTTAGAACAAACAGAGTTTCAAAAAAGAAAGATATGGTAAAAAATCAGCACAAATTCGGTAGTGCAACGCAGTATTTTGACGCAGGCGAGCAAAGCGAGTTTAATGTTGAAAACAATTTCGGAAAAACCGAAGTATTTTTCTCAAACATTGAAAACTATCTTGGCGACGGTACTTTAAGAGTAGAAAACAATATGGGTACTACTGTAATTAATGTACCAAAAGAGTGGAACCCTTTAGTTGATATTGAAAATAATTTAGGCTTTGTAAAAACAGGGGACCATCACCCAGAAAACGGCAAAGTGCTAAATATTGTCGGCGAAAACAATATGGGCTCTGTTGTAATCGAAATAGTATAAATATATTGAATTTTTCAAAATCTGTGTTATAATAAAAGTATACTTTTTAAAAGAGGGAAGTTTATGCATAGAGATTGTGAAAGAATACTAATTGATGAAAAAGAATTAAAAGAAATTTGCAAAAGACTTGGCAAACAAATCAGCGATGATTTCAGAGATAGCGATAAGAAATTATTGCTTGTCTGCATTTTAAAAGGCTCGCTTATTTTTACTGCCGATTTAATGCGTGAAATTGATATTCCTTGCGAAATTGATTTTATGAAAGCCTCATCTTACGGCGACAGAACAATTTCAAACGGAACTGTTCATATCAGCCTTGACCTTAAAAAGCAAGATTTATCGGATTATAACATAGTTATTATTGAAGATATTTTAGATACAGGTAACACTCTTTACCATCTTATCAATGTGCTTGAGGGCAGAGGTTGTGATACCATTAAGCTTTGCGTTTTGCTTGACAAGCCTGAGCGCAGAGAGCGCCCGATTATTGTTGATTATGAGGGTAAAGTAATTCCTGATGAGTTTGTTATCGGCTACGGACTTGATTATAATGAGGAATATAGAAACTTGCCTTATGTAGGTATTTTAAAGCCTGAAGTTTACGAGAATAATTAATTAAAAAGCCTTGCAAACAGCAAGGCTTTTTTTGATGACAGTATTGTAATCTTTGTTGACAATGCTGTAATCTTAATTGACACAAATAATAAAAAGAAGTATAATTACGATAGTCATTTGACTTGAATTTTTTAGCGAAAAATAGAGGTACGAAAAAATGAAAAAAGCGTTGGTTGTATTTGTTATTTTACTTGAAGTTTTGGTGTTATCATCGTGCTTTTTTTCGTCTTACAGCGAAAACACCGAACTAATAAATTTATATAACAACAATAAATCTTTATTTCAAACGGTGGTTGATGAAAATGGCGATTCAGTCGGAAGCATTTCTAACGACCGATTGAAGAATAAGGGTGTTGAAAAAATATTCGCCTATTCTGATTATATTTGCTTTGAAGTACCTAATGATTATTGCTATCAAGGAATAATCTATTCAAAATCTAACAGTTTCATTGAAAAAGTGCCTTTTGAAAGAGGTAGCGAATTGTTAGAGAAAAAGGATTTTGAAGAAATTGACGAAAACACCAAAGTTAAAGGTAAAGTAAATAACGGCGAAGATTGGTTTTTGGTTAGTAAAATCAATGATAATTGGTTTTATTATGAATTTCACAAAGCGTAAATAGGAGGTACGAAAAAATGAAAAAATTAGCGATTTTATTAATTATTATTACATTGCTTTTGTCGGCGTGTGGCAATAAAGATACCGCCAAAAGCGATAATCAGAACACAACCCCGTCAACTGAAAGCTCAACCTTAACCCCAAAGTCTTGCTATGATGTTCAAATCGGGAATTATATGGAAAAAACCCATTTTTATAGAATTTATGGCAACGGTAGTATCAAATATATGCAAAGAGACGGCGATTGGGGCAATTTAGCAAAAGAAACCCCAAAAGGATTTGATAATATTGATTTTGACAATAAGTCCACAAAAGTAGGCTTTCTGATAAATGCAAAGTTGAATAGTTTTTACAAAATAATTGACAGTGTTATAAATGATAAAAATGAAAAATCGGCGTGCGATGTGCCTATGCTTTATATTTATCACAACGATAAAGCCTATGAATACTGTGTTTTACACGAAGAAGATAATTATAAATTGTTTGATAAATTATTCAGTTTTCTTAATAAAAACACTTCGGTAAAATTAGATAGAGAAATATATTAAAAAGAATTGTTTTGAAAATAGGAGGTAAATTCTAATGTTTAAAAAGGTTTTGTTGTTTTTGTTATGCTTGCTAAATGTTGTTTTGTTGATTTCTTGCTCATCAAAAAAGGTTGAGAATAAAGAAAGTAGTACAAAATCTACGCAAACACTACATCAAAAATACAAGTATTGACAGACGAAAACAAGGCTGTTTTAATGCCTGTTGCTGATAAAAGCAAGGCAATAGAGCTTATGAAAAAAGTAAGTATCGCCAGCGCAGTATCATCAAAAAAGGAAAAGGTTAGTATTTCAGATGTTCAGAAATATATTCCTGTTTCTCAACTTCGCTCAGTTAAGTTAGAGGGTAGTTATAGTTATATAAAATTTTATTCTGTAAACAAATTATATGATAAACTAAAACTATTCACTTTTTATGGTTTAGATGATAACGGTGATTACACAGCGTTTCATAATATGATTGTTAACAGTGCGTTGCAAGTTGAAGATTTTAATGCTATAAAGAACAAAAAATCAACAATTGATGATGTTGAAAAAATAGATTCTGCAACTAAAATAAACTTTTTTAATAAAGACGATGAGTACGAGAATAGCAAATTCTATGTGAAATTTATCGATATTTGCCAGAAGAATTATTATTCTGCTCATGTAACAAAAAATGGCGTTGTTAATATAACTTATCGCAAAGAGAATAATGAATTTGTGGTTGACAATTTGTATACCGATAAAGATTTTGAATTCATTAAGTGTATAAATTCAGATGATTTGAAATAATAAAAAGCATAAGACCGATTAGGTCTTATGCTTTTTTGTTTGGTAAATCTTTTAGTGTTTCATAAATAATTTCTTGCAAATCTTTTTCGCTTAGTTCATCATTCAATAAATACATAGGCTTTGCGCTCTCGTAGGGAACAGCCATTGGAAGATTGTATTTTTTATTTGACATAACAGGTTTTATCAATAACCTGTTATCATAAATTCCGCCGAATAAAACACCGTTGTTGTAAAGTAAATATTCGCCCATCATCGCTCTATAAGTGACATTTTCAAGCAGTTGCAACCTGCCGAT
>CACZIY010000070.1 GCA_902781345.1 Oscillospiraceae bacterium
TCCCGACAATGAAAAGTTTAGATAAATAATGAAAAATAATTAAAACCGCTTGAATTCAAGCGGTTTTTTGTTTTAATTTTTATTCAATACCAAAAATTTCGCCGTAGCAAAGGACTGCGTTTTTAACGCAATCTGGGCAAGAGCAAAGCACTTTTCCTGTATCTCTGCCTTTTAATTCTTTACAAATCATTGAACCGCATTTATCTCTAAAAAGTTCAGAAAGCGGTTTTGTATAGCGAACACTCGCTACGCCCTTAGTTTTCAGCCCTGCAATAATTCCTGCACCGACTAATGCACCGCAAGTGTTTTCCATATTGCCCATTCCAAGCGCAAAGCCTGAGGCTAATTGGTCGAGCTGTTCAACTGGAATATCGGTTTCATCAGCGAGCAGTCTTACTACTGCTTGACAGCAGTTACATTTTCCTTGTCTTTTTAATTCGGCAGCCTCGGCTGCTTTTTCCTTTATATTCATAATCTTTATCCTTTATTTTTAAATTCCTATTTATGTTTTTCAATATATTCTTCAATTGCTTTTTGGTAGTTTTCTTGACTTACCATAGGTTGATTTTCGTCTTTTTGAGTAATATCTTTTATAGTTTTATCAACAAGCTTGTCATAATAACGCTTATCTTTAAAATCGAGTATCAAAAGAATTAAGGAATAAACCAAAAGAAAAGCAAAAATTATAAGCGGAATTAAAACAAATTTAAAATAAAACTGTTCGTCGCCCTCAAAGCCCACTTTTTTCGGCATAACATTTTTATCGGCAAGATAGCGGTAAAGCATTAAGAAAAGAAAAACAAAAGACGATACAAAAAGGAGCACGCTGCTTTTTTCAAATTTTTTCTTTATAAACCTGATAAATGCGATGTTCAAAAGCACGACTGCCACGCCGATTAAAAGGCAATAAGGAATAATCAAACTATCATTTTTGCCGTTGGGATTGAACAATCGCCCTGCGTTAACCGCCTTTTGCACACTAGGTATAGTCCAGATGTGAATAATCGAAACGCAAAGTGCTAAAACAATTCCTGCAAGGGACAAAAGCGGTACTAAAACTCTGCCGAGGGAGTGCAGTCTTCCGCCAGAGTGAAACCAATTTTCTCTTGCCCATTTTTGCCTTTGCTTATCTTTTTCAATCAAATATTCACGCAAGTTTTTAACGCTGTTTGAATAACTGTCTTTTTTCATTAAAACGCTCCTTACATTATTCTGTCAACTTCTATTACGCAGTAGTAGTTTTCGTTAATGTCTGCTACTCTTTGCCTGATTATCGACATTAATTGCTCAAGCGGAATTTTGCAGGAAAAAGGCACTTCCAAATCAAAAATTAAATTGGTATGCGTAATTCCCTTAACCACTCGAAAGTCGTGAAACGAAAGTCTGTCATCAATATCGGCAATAATTTCGCCGACATTTTTTCTAAGGTTATTAGTAAATTCATCATTTATATCAATCGGGTCCATGTGAATTGTTGCGTGGCAATGAAATTTTGCACGAAGTTCTAACTCGATATTATCAACCAAATCGTGAATTTTTAAAATATCACCGTCAGCCGAAACCTCAGCGTGAAGCGAAATCATTTTTCTGCCTGCGCCGTAGTCATGCACAATTAAATCGTGAACACCCAAAATGCCATCATACGCTAAAACGGTTTGTTTTATGCTGTCGGTATACTCCTTGTCAGGCGCTTCGCCAAGCAAAGGAGAAAGGGTTTCTTTCGCTGAAACAATGCCTGTATAGATGATGAATACAGAAACCATCAAGCCTGTGTAACCCTCAATATTAATATTAAGCCAAAGCCCGAAAATAAGCCCTGTTAAAACCGCAAGTGTTGCAGCAACATCACAAAAAGAGTCAAGCGCAGTCGCTTTTAAGGTTTGCGAATTAATTTTTTTACCAAGCTTTTTGTTAAAAAAGCCAAGCCAAAGCTTAATTAAAATCGCAACTATCATAATCACAACCGAAATTACGCTGTAAGAATTAGTTTGCGGGTTTATTATTTTTGAAAATGATTCTTTTAAAAGCTCAAAACCAACAAGAATAATAACAAACGAAACTATCAGCCCAGCAATATACTCAATTCTTCCGTGGCCGAAAGGATGCTCGCTGTCCTCCTCTTTATTAGACATCTTAAAGCCTAAAAAGGTAACAACCGAAGAAACTGCATCAAAAAGGTTGTTCAATGCATCGGCAATAACAGAGACTGCGAAGCCTGAAACTGCGGCGGCAATAAATTTTGCAACTGATAAGAAAATGTTTACAATTATGCCGACAATTCCTGCAAAAGCGCCGTAATTTTCACGAACATCAGAGTTTTTAACATCTTGATAGTTTTTAACAAATTTTTTTATAAGAAAATTTGTCATAAAATTAAATGCCCTCTTTCTGCGCCCAAATCAAAAGCACCGAAACATCAGCAGGCGAAACACCTGAAACACGAGAAGCCTGACCAATATTTTTAGGCTTAATTTTGTTTAGCTTTTCTCTCGCTTCAAGGCGAAGTCCTGCAATTTCGTTATAATCAATATCATTTGGCAAGCTTTTGTTTTCAAGCCTTTTAATATCTTTAATAGCCGAATTCTGACGCTTTATGTAGCCCTCATATTTAATCTCGGTTTGCGCCGAGAAAATAACTTCGTGAGAAAGTGAAGGTCTTGTTTTATCAACTGCCGTAAGCTTTTCATAGTCAAGCTGCGGTCTTTTAATAAGGTCGCAAAGGCGAATACCTGTTGTAGCAGGTGCGGTGTTGTTTTTCTCTAAAATCTCGTTTAACTCATCACTCGGCGGTAAAACAACATTTTGAACACGCTCGATTTCTTGTTGCTTTTGTCTTTGCCTTAAATTAAATTTTTCCCACTTTTCATCGCTGATTAAGCCGATTTCTCGTCCCTTTGGCATTAAGCGTTCATCAGCATTATCCTGACGAAGCACCAAGCGATATTCTGAACGAGATGTCATCATTCTATAAGGCTCATTGCAACCCTTTGTAACAAGGTCATCAATCAAAGTGCCTATATAAGAATCAGCACGAGAAAGGGTAAATTCGCTTTCGCCTTTAATCTTTCTTGCGGCGTTTACACCAGCAACAAAGCCTTGAACAGCAGCTTCCTCATAACCCGAAGAGCCGTTGAACTGACCTGCACCGTAAAGTCCCGAAAAGTCTTTAAATTCAAGTGTTGCATAAAGCGAAGTCGGGTCGATACAGTCATATTCAATAGCGTAAGCGGTACGCATAATTTTGCAATTTTTAAGTCCTTTTATTGAGTGGTACATTTGCTGTTGAACTTCCTCCGGCAACGAGGAAGAAACACCCTGCAAATACATTTCTTCGGTATTAAGTCCGCAAGGCTCAATAAAAATCTGATGGCGAGTTTTATCTTTAAATCTTACAATTTTATCTTCAATACTTGGGCAGTATCTCGGACCTACACCCTCAATATCGCCGGCATAAAGAGGTGAACGATGGAGATTGTCGAGAATAATTTTTTTAGTTTGCTCATTAGTCCAAGTTATATGACAAATTGCTTTGTTTTCGAGCGTTTCAGGGTCAGTATCATAAGAAAACGGGGTAATAGGATTATCGCCCAACTGCTCATCTAAATCGCTAAAATCAATAGATGAACGCAAAACTCTCGGCGGTGTACCTGTTTTAAATCTTCTTGTTTTAACGCCTAATTTGCGTAAACTTTCGCCTAAAAATGAGGCAGGAAAAAGCCCGTCAGGACCGGATTCATAATTAACCTCGCCGACAAAAACCTTACCCGAAAGGTAAGTACCTGTGCAAATAATAACCGCTTTGCAGACATACTTCGCACCCATTCGAGTGGTAACTTCCCAATTATCATTATCCTTGTTAATATCGGTAATTTCCGCTTGAATAAGCGTTAAATTTTCCTGCTTTTCAAGCGTATGCTTCATTCGCTCACCGTATTTTCTACGGTCGATTTGTGCACGAAGCGAGTGAACAGCAGGACCTTTGCCCTTATTTAAAATTCGTGATTGAATAAAGGTTTCGTCAGCGGCTTTACCCATTTCGCCGCCCAAAGCATCAAGCTCACGAACTAAATGACCCTTTGCAGTACCGCCGATTGCAGGGTTGCAAGGCAGATTACCCACAGAGTCTAAATTAATTGTAAAAATTACAGTATTCATATTTAGTCTTGCGCAAGCGAGAGCCGCTTCAATTCCTGCGTGGCCCGCACCTATAACCGCAACATCAATTTGACCTGCAAAATATGACAATTCTTCTCACCTTAACTTTTAAAATCTATAATTATTTATTATACAATAAATATTAAAAAAATTCAATAAAAAACCGCCTATTTTAAAATAAAGGCGGTTAATTTTATTGTTTTATTGTAACAATTATTTTTTCTGCTCGTTTTTCGTTGGTTTGTGTTACAGTAAATATTAAGTTTTCAAACTCGAATTTATCGCCCTTTTCAGGCACTTTTGAAAGCTTTTCCATAACAAAACCGCCTACCGAATTCATCTCGGTTTCAGTCTTGATTTTGAAAAATTCGCAAAACTCCTCAAAATCCAAAGAGCCTGTTACTAAGTAAGAATTTTTACCAATCGGCTCAATTTCTTTAACAACATTATCGTGTTCGTCCCAAATTTCGCCAACTAATTCTTCCAAAATATCTTCAAGCGTTACAATACCTTTTGTTCCGCCGTATTCATCGGTAATTACCGCAAAATGTCCTTTTCTTTTCTGCAACGACTGCAAAAGCTCGGTAATTTTCATTGAAGCTGGAATAAAAAAAGGCTCGTTAATTATATCATCAATCGGTGCGCTGTGGTTGTAAACCGTTTTGTAAAAATCTTTTTCGTTGATTGTGCCTATAATGTTGTCAATGCTCTCTTTGAAAACGGGAATTCGAGAAAAGCCAGAGCTTGAAAAAACCTTAGCAATTTCCGAATTTGAAGCGCCGTATTCAACCGCCACAACATCAACTCTCGGCGTAAAAATATCTTCTACAACTGTATCGTTAAACTCAATTGCACTTCTGATAAGCTCGCTTTCGTCTTCGCCAAATTCGCCTTGCGATTGTGCCTCATCAACAAGTGTTAAAATCTCATTTTCAGTAGGACTTTTTATATTTTTTGATTTAAAAATTTTAGTTGCCGCCTTTTTGAAAATGCCGAAAAACAAACACAGCGGTGTAAAAATTATACAGAAAAATCTTATAAGATAACATACTGAAAGTGCAAAGCTTTCTGCATTTTCTTTTGCAATGCTTTTCGGTGTTATTTCGCCAAAAATCAAAACAACTATTGTAACAACAATTGTTGAAACAGTTGCACCAAAGTTTTTGCTGACATTATTAATAAAAAATACCGTTGCAATTGCTGATAAAGCGATATTTACAATGTTGTTGCCAACTAAAATTGTAGTAAGCAATTTATCATAATTTTCGGTAAGCTTTAAAACCTTTTGCGCTCTTTTATTGTTGTTTTTCGCCATTGTTTTGATTACAACCCGATTAAGCGAGGTAAAAGCGGTTTCGGTTGCCGAAAAGAAAGCCGA
This sequence comes from Oscillospiraceae bacterium, assembly GCA_902781345.1. Taxonomy (GTDB): domain Bacteria; phylum Bacillota; class Clostridia; order Oscillospirales; family Acutalibacteraceae; genus RUG11462. Next base: position 5,534 of record CACZIY010000070.1, read on the forward strand.
AAAAACAACACAAATAAGCATTATAAAAATTTGTATTATACTGCCATTATCCATCAGGACAAAATCACTCCTTTATCTCGGATTATAACATATATTATAAAAATATGCAATATTTTAATTAATAGCGGTATTAATTTTCTTGACTTAAAGGCAAAAAAATGTTACAATTTATTAGAATAATCGTTTTAAACGAAAGGGTGTTTTTATGAAGAATGTTCCGGAGATATTCGGTTCGCTTGTTTTTAATGATGAGGTAATGAAAAAAAGACTTCCGAAAGAGATTTACGACGCTGTTCAAAAAGATGTTGAACAGGGCGTAACACTCAATCTTGAGGTTGCAAATGTTGTTGCAAACGAAATGAAAGATTGGGCTATCGAAAACGGCGCTACTCATTATACTCATTGGTTTCAACCGCTAACAGGTACAACTGCCGAAAAACACGACAGTTTTATTTCGCCTGACGGTAAGGGCAATGTTATTATGGAATTTTCAGGCAAAGAACTTATTAAGGGTGAGCCTGACGCTTCTTCATTTCCAAACGGCGGAATTCGTGCGACATTTGAGGCAAGAGGTTATACCGCTTGGGACCCTTCTTCTTATGCTTTTATTAAAGAGGGTTCGCTTTATATTCCTACCGCTTTTTGCTCTTATACTGGCGAAGCACTTGATAAGAAAACTCCGCTTCTTCGTTCAATGCAAGCCATTGAGTGTGAGGCTATGAAAATTTTAAAATTGCTCGGCAACAAAAGCGCAAAATCTGTTGTTACAACAGTAGGCCCTGAGCAAGAATATTTCTTGATTGATAAAAATGTTTATTTAAAACGTCCTGATTTAATTTGTACAGGCAGAACACTTTTCGGTGCAAAACCGCCGAAAGGTCAAGACCTTGATGACCAGTATTTCGGTCAGTTGAAAACAAGAATTATTGCCTATATGGCAGACCTTGATGAAGAGCTTTGGAAGCTTGGTATCAACTCAAAAACCAAGCATAACGAAGTAGCTCCTGCACAACACGAAATGGCACCTGTTTTCACAACAACTAATGTCGCTTGCGACCATAACCAACTTACTATGGAGGTTATGAAAAAGGTTGCTGAAAAACACGATTTAGTTTGTCTTTTACACGAAAAACCATTTGAGGGTGTAAACGGTAGCGGTAAGCACAACAACTGGTCGCTTGCTACTGATGACGGCGAAAATCTTTTAAACCCAGGCAGCACACCTGCTGAAAACGCTCAATTTATGCTTTTCTTGGCTGCTGTAATTCGTTCGGTTGATAAGTATCAGGAATTATTAAGAATTTCGGTTGCTTCTGCAGGAAACGACCACAGATTAGGCGCAAACGAAGCACCACCTGCAATTGTTTCAATGTTCTTGGGTGATGATTTGCAAGCTGCACTTGATTCAATCGAAACAGGCTCTGCCGCTGAAAAACATAAGAAAACAGTTATGGATTTGGGCGTCAGCGTTTTGCCTAAATTTAATAGAGATAATTCTGACAGAAACAGAACCTCACCTTTCGCATTTACAGGCAACAAGTTTGAGTTCAGAAGCTTAGGCTCATCTGCTTCAATTGCTGATACAAACACTGTTATCAACACAATTGTTGCTGATTCGCTTGCTGATTTCTATGAAATTTTAAAAGATTCTGATGATATTGTAACCGATGTTATGATGATTGCTAAGCAAAATATTCTCTCTCATAAGAGAATTATTTTCAATGGCAACGGTTATTCAAAAGAGTGGGAGGAAGAGGCAGCAAGAAGAGGTCTTGCAAATCTTAAAACTACTCCTGATGCACTCTCTCATTTGCTTGATGATAAAAATATTCGCTTGTTTGAGCGTTTTGGCGTATTCACAAAAGCCGAGCTCGAAGCAAGATATGAAATATTTATGGAAAACTACTGCACAACAATTCGCATTGAGGCGCTTACTATGGCAGACCTTGTTAAAAAGAAAGTTGTCGGCTCAGTTTTGGCTTACGAAAAAGAATTGTCTGATATCGTTTTGAACAAAAAGAGCCTTGGCATCACTTGCGAGCTTGAAAGCAGTTTACTTGAAAAAATCTCGGTTTTGGCTGACGAAATGGCTGTTAGACTTAACAATCTCGAAAGCGTTATTGACGGAATTGCATTTATAAATACAACCTCAGAAAAGGGCAAGTATTTCAAAGAAAATGTTATTTCAGCAATGGGTGAGCTTCGCGAAACAGTTGATTCACTCGAAACCTTGGTTGACTCAAAATATTGGTCATTACCTACATATACCGATATGCTTTTCAGCGTTTTATAAGAGGTGATTTTTAATGAAAAAATTATTTTGTTTAGCACTTAGCTTGATGCTTGTTTTTAGCTTATGTGCTTGTGGCGATGAAACCAAATTAGAGGTTACAAAAGCAAATGAAAAAACAGATTTCAGCTCTTTTGAAAAAAGTGGTAGAGAGTTTTGTAAGGGTATAAAAGTAGGTTGGAATTTAGGCAACACTCTTGATGCTTGCAAGGTTTGGGGTAATTTGTCTGATGAGCCAACACCAGATGAGCAGGAAACAGCCTGGAACAATCCGAAAACTACTCAAGCTATTATTGATAAAGTAACTGAAAGTGGCTTTAATGCTATAAGAATACCTGTAACCTGGTATTTGCAAACTACTGAAAGCAAAGGTAAATATACCATTAAACCTAACTTTTTAAAAAGAGTCAGAGAAGTAGTTGATTATTGCATTAACGATAATCTTTATGTAATAATTAATGTTCATCATGATGATAAATTCTGGCTTGATATTTCAACTAATAATAAAAAGTTTAAAAAAGTCAGCGATAAATACGGTCAGATTTGGGAACAAATCGCTTCGTATTTTAAAGATTATGACAGCCACTTGATTTTTGAAGCAGGTAATGAAATTATCGCAAACACAGCTTATGATGGTTGCGGTAAATCAAAAACTGATAAATGCTGGTGGGGTCATAACGACCAATGCTATGTAAGAATTAATTCACTTTTCAGAGTTTTTTATGATAAAGTAAGAAACACAGGCGGCAACAACTTAAAGCGTTATTTGATGTACCCAACCTATGGCGCTCAATGGTACGAACAGCAAATAAGTCGCCTTGAAATTCCGCAAAATGACGACCACGCAATTGTTGATATTCATTGTTATCAGTTTGATTTTGAAAACGGTGATAACAATAAATGGATATTTGAATATATGCAAAAATATTCAAGTGAGAACAATGTCGGTATGGTAATTGGCGAAACAGGCTTTAACAAAAATACTGATAACAGCAAAAAAGTAAAATTTGTAAGCTCTGTTGTAAAAGTCGCTAAAAAATATTCTGTTCCTTGCTTTATGTGGGACGACGGTGGCGATATGCAGTTGTTAGAGCGTGGCAAATTAAAATGGAATTGCGAAAAATTCATTAAGGTATTAATTCAAGCAGTTAAATAATTAAAAAACACATCAACTGAAGTTGATGTGTTTTTATTTTACTTTATAAGCGGTTTTAACCTTACAGCAATTATTATTGCAACAACCGCTTTAATAATGTCAAACGGAATAAAAGGTAAAACGCATAAGCTAATCGCTTTGAAAATGTTGATATCGCTGCCCGTTGCACTCATAACTATCATAAAATGTATTGTGCCGATAAAATAGCAAACCGCTATTGCCAATAAGCACCCCAAAAATGCCAAAGCTATTTTTTTAAAAGATTTTTTGAGCTTTTTTGCAAAAAGTGAGATTAGCGGTACCATTAAAAGATAAGAATAAATGTAACCGCCTGTCGGTCCTGCCAAAACGCCAAAACCACCGTTCATACCTGAAAAAACAGGAAGCCCAACCGCACCGAGCATTACAAAAACCGCTGTCGAAATTTCGCCTTTTTTAAAGTCTAACATCAAAGCAGTAACCATAATGCCAAATGTTCCGAGCGTTACGGGAATAGTGCCAATTGGTACAGTAATTATACTGCAAACACAGCAAACCGCTGCAAAAATCGCACAAAGAAGTGTATCTTTTATATTAAATTTTTGTTTTTCTGCCATTTTTATTTACCTCAAAATTTTATGCTGACTTCGCCTGAAAAAAGCGTTTCTTTCTCGCCGTTTTCATATTCAACTGTCAGCCTTGCATTGTCATCAATATCAATTGCGTAAATTTCAAAAAAGTTGTTAATAACCTCGGCGGTGAATTTTGATTTTAAATCATTGTCGATTTCGCTGTCAAAAACCGTTCCTGCAATGCTTTTAATATCATTAGGAAAACTATTTTTCGGGTAATAAAGATTAACGCCGATACCGACAACAGCATAATAAAGTCCGCCTGTTTCAAAGTCAAGCGAAGCTTCGGTTAAAATTCCGCAAACCTTTTTGTTATCAATAAAAACATCGTTTACCCATTTAATTCCCGATTTCTTATTTGAAACTTTTTCAATAGCTCTGCAAACAGCAACTGCCGCAGCTGTGGTGATAAAAAGTGACTTTTCTGCTGAAATTTGCGGACGAAGCAAAATGCTTAAATACATTCCGCCTTGCGGTGAGAAAAAGCTTCTTCCTAATCGTCCTTTACCGCCTGTTTGGCGTTTTGCAATTATAACCGTTCCGCTTTTTTCGCCTGATTCCGCCTTTTGCTTTAAAAAATTGTTAGTTGAATCAATTTCATCAAGCAAAATTATTTCGCTTTCGCAATTAATGTATTTTTTAATTGTTTCGGCAGTAAATTCTGCGGTTTCCTCAATCAGCGAATAGCCTTTGTTAGTAGTCGCTATGATTTTGTAACCGTCATTTCTAAGCGATTTTATCGCTTTCCAAACAGCGTTTCTTGAACAAAAAAGCTTGTTTCCCAAGCTTTCACCCGAAACGCTTTTGCCTTTGTTTTCTAAAAGTACTTTTAAAACTTGTTGTTTGATAGTCATTTTTTCTCACCGCTATACAATATAACGCAAAAGCAGTAAATTGTCAACCTCAAAGTCAAATAAGGTGACAATGACCCTTATGCAGATGACAAATTCTAATTAAAACTAAAAAAATCCACCCGTGTTTTCGGGTGGATTTTTTGTTTAGCCTACTCAAAGAAAAATCTGTTTTTTACAAGCAAATAAACATTTTTGTTCAGAATTTATATTAATTGTATTGACTTTTTTAATGGTTAAATATATAATTTAGTTAATGAAAAAATTACTAAATTTGAGGTGTAATTATGATTTTTCAAAACAACGAACATATTGTATTTGCGGGCGACTCAGTTACCGATATGGAAAAGGCGCAATATGAAAATATGGGAAGAGGTTATGTAAGAGTTGTTAATAATATGCTCAGCGCTTATTATCCTGAGCTTTCGATAAGAGTTACTAATTCGGGTATTTCCGGCAACACAAGCCGTGATTTATTAAACCGTTGGGAAAAAGATGTTTTGGCATATAAGCCTGATTATGTAAGTATTTGCATAGGTGTTAATGATGTTTGGCGTCAATTTGATAACCCCGCAGGAAAAATTTTTGCAGTTGAGATTGATGAGTATGAAAGCAACCTTAAAAAAATGGTGGATTCATTGCAAGGCAAGGTTAAAAAAGTTTTCATAATGACGCCGTATTATATGGAGCCTTGCAAACAAGATGTTATGCGTGCTAAAATGGACGAGTATGGCGCAGTTTGCAAAAAAATTGCCGAAAAATACGATTGCGAGTTTATTGATTTGCAGGCAATGTTTGATAAGTATTTTAAATATAAACATTCTTCTTATATCGCTTGGGACAGGGTGCATCCGAATACAATCGGCGCAACGATTATTGCAAGGGAATTTTTATCACATTGTGATTTTGACCCTTATCATAAATACTAAAAAGCAAATTAAAAGGAACGCTTTAAGCGTTCCTTTTTTATTAATAATAAATTTCAAAGGTATCAAACTCGCAAGTATCAGGAATAAAGTTTTCGCTGATAAATTCACCGTTTGCAAAAACACCTTTTTTATCATCGGATTTTATAAATTTCAAGAAATATTCTTTGCCTTTATAAAAACGCTTAACCTCATACTCTTTCCAATCATCAGGCACACAAGGCTGTAAATATAAACCGTCAAATCCCGCTTTTACACCGAGAATTTCATCAAATCCGCCGTGAATTAACCAAGCAGGTGTAGCGGTAAACCACGAGAACAAGTTCATACCAAAACGCTCGTTGTTTGTGCCATAATGAACATTGCCTGTGCAATAAGGCTCACTTGTTCTGCGAGAGTCAGGGTTGTCAATATGGTTTGGAATCAAACGCATAAACAAATCTTGTGCTTCGTTGTTTGCGCCGAGCTTTGCTTTTGCAAAAACTTCAAAAGATGCAGCGTGCAAATAAACAGCGCCATTTGCAAAAGAGCCAGGAACCTGAGTGCTGAGTCTGCCGCAAGTTGTATCATTAACATAAGGTGGGTAGTTAAGCATTGAGCCGTAAGGTGTAGTCAAATATGTGAAAATTGAATGTCTTATAAGCTCAATTCGTTTCGGGTCATCTTCAAGACCTGTGAAAATAGCCCAAGTATTCGGGTTAAGGTAAATTTTACCCTCAGCACATTTTGATGAACCTACCGGGAGTCCGTCGCTCTTAAAGCCGTAAACATACCATTTGCCGTCCCAAGCAACGTCACGAACTATTTTCTTATATTCAGCGCTACGCTCACGAAGCATTTTTGCTTTTTCATTATCGCCTTTTGCCTCTAAAATGTCAGCCATAAGGTTTCCTGCCCAAAAGGCTTGAATTGTAGCCCAAGCAGAAGTTGCGGTGTCGTTTTGATTTATACCTGTAAGTCCGTCAAGCCAGTCGCCGTCAAACATTTTTACAAGTCCGTTTTTGCCACGATTGTTGTAAGGATAATCGAGCATTCTTAAAAGGTGTTCTTCAACCGTTCCTTTTTCATCGCTGTTCAAATAAGGAATTTCTTTGTCAAGAATTGAAAAGTCGCCTGTTTCTTTAATATATTGAGCAATGGTGTTGTGAGCCCACAAAGGACAGTCGATAAAGTTTTCAGACATCGAAATGCCACCGATTGAATCATAACTTCTCACGCCGTGCCCGTCGGTATAAATATGTGAAATAGCTTCAATCGCTCTTTTAATACCGTGTTTCGGATTTATAAGCATTGCACCCCAACTGTCTTGCACAACATCTCTGTAATTGCCATTATATTCAGCACGGTTATAAAGATAAGTCATAGCAAGTTGATATTTAAGCCAAATGTTCAAAAATCTTTCCATATTTTTATCAGGCAAACAGCAAGTGTTGTAATTTAACTGCTCGTCCCAATAAGCCATAACTTCGCTAAAAGCTTTTTCAGCGTTTTCGGTTTTGGTAAGATTTTTTGCACTTGTTAATACTGAATTTTCAGTTTCGTCAGCGGCAGAAACCACTGTGCGAGAAACTCTTTCGCCTGCTTTTAAATCGAAAGAGGAAAAAACATTTGCAAAATTATAAACAAAATCTTTGTAAAGTGCAGGATCGCGTTTTGCTGAACAAAGCGTATGCTCTACTTTTGTTTGTTTAAATGAATTAGTACATTTTTCAATTGCAAAAGTACCAAAAAGGGTATTAAAAGGCTTGTTTAAACCGTCTGCTTTTGCTAAAAAGCCGTTTTCAATCGACTGCACTTCAACATTTTCAAAAGGTTTAAAGGTTCCCCAACAAGTGTTGTTATGAAAAACCCAAGTTTGACCTGCGTGAATAGTAAGCTTTCTATCTTTTTTGCCTTTGTTTTTAAGTTCAATAAGCCAACATTCGCAGTTGTCATTTCTCGGTACGAAAACTCGAACCTTATATTCAATATCGCTTTGACAACCTGTAAATTCCGAACAACCAGGCATAACACGACAAGTAACATAATCGGAAGCAAACAACTCGATAGTTTCGCCTGTTTGCTCATCACGAACGATTAAGGTTCTTGTGCCGTCAAGTTCACGAACCAAGTAAAGTTCAGAGTTATAATATCTTGTAACTCTGACATTAAAACGACCAAAAGCGGTAAAACCCTCGCCCTTATTAGCGATAATTGAACCGAATTTGTCGTTGAACAAAATGTTCATCCATTGTCTTGGTGTGTTTGAATCGGTAATGGTGTAACTTTTGCCGTCTTCGGAAAAATAACCGAATTTTTTCCATGTGTTGTAATAGTCATCAAAATCAGGATACAAAGACCTTACATCAATTGAGTATGTTCTTTCTTTTTTCATAATTTTACCCTCTATTTTTTAAAGTTACCTTCATTATAAATTGCAAACACTTTTAAGTCAAGGTTTTTTTGAAGAAAATGAGGTAGTATTGAATTATTTTATTAAGTAAATTACTTATTAAGTAATATCTTACTATCAGTTTATCGCGCAGACTTCGTCTGCTTGCACCTCGTGTTGTCAGGTCGCCTTGCCTTTTTGGCAATTCTCCCACAACACTCACTCGCTTTTTGTCGCTT
>CACZIY010000071.1 GCA_902781345.1 Oscillospiraceae bacterium
GGGTTTTCTTCAAAAATAGAAACTAATCTTTGCTTTAATTGTGATGTTGAAAGGCGAGAAGTATCAATAATATAATCAGCTTTTTCACGAATGAATTTTAATAAATCTTTTTCAAATTCAATCGCTTTTTCTACTGAACCGTCTTTATCAATTAACGGGTGTTTTCTTCTTGTTTCTTTAAATCTGTTTACCAAAACCTCGGTAGTAGCGTCAAGGAACAAGATTTTATATTTAAAACTCTTTTTATCTAAATCGTCTAATACTGCAGAAAAATCTTTGAAAAAGTTAATTCCTCTTGCGTCTGTAACAACAGCAACCTTGTTTAAATCTTCATTTGTTTCGCAAAGCTCTGCAAAATTTTTAATAAGGGCAGGGGGAATGTTATCAACACAGTAAAAGCCAATATCTTCAAAATCAGAAATAGCTCTCGATTTTCCGGCGCCAGAAACGCCTGTAACTATAATAAATTCCATTATTCAACAACCCTAACTTCTAATTCAAGTGTGATACCTGAATTTTCTAAAACTCTTTGTTTAATAATTTCAACTAATTCTAAAACATCACTACAAGTAGCATTTCCTTTGTTAATAACAAAGCCAGAATGCTTTACACTAACCTCGGCATCACCGACATGCGTTCCTTTTAAACCTGCTTGGTCAATCAAAGCGGCAGCATAACCGCCAACAGGACGTTTAAAGGTACTGCCTGCACTCGGATATTCAAGTGGCTGCTTATCTTTTCTTCTGCCGATTAAATCGGTCATTTTGGCTTTAATTTCAGACTTATCGCCTTTTTGACAGGTAAACACTACAGAGCAAATAGTGTAATTATTGTTTTCGTAAGCACTGTGGCGATAGGAAAAGTCAATTTCTTGACCTATATAAGAGCCAAAATTGCCATTTTCATCAATATGCTTAACTTCAACAGCAACATCAGAAATTTCGCCACCATAAGCGCCTGCATTAGTTATAATAGCACCGCCTACAGTACCAGGAATTCCGTAAAGACATTCAAACCCGCTTAATGAATTTTCAAGAGCGTAATTACAAACTGCGCTTAAAGTAACGCCTGCATCACATTCAAAAGAGGTTTCATCAATTCTTCTGATACCGTTCATTTTCTCAGTAGTTGAGATAACTACACCATCAAATCCTTTGTCAGAAAATAAAACATTTGTGCCATTGCCTAAAATGTAGAATTTAACTGATAATTCCTTGCATTTATCAGTAATTTCCTTTAGCTCATTTTCATCGCTCGGCGAAACGAACAGGGAAGCATTTCCGCCAATTTTAAAGCTTGTGTGAAGCTTTAATAACTCATTTTCTTTAAAAGAATAATTGTTATTTTCTAAAAATTCTTTTAAAACAACTAAATTACTCAAAATATATCACCAAAATTATTTTAAACCTAAAAATGCTGCACCGATAATACCTGCGTCATTTCCAAGTTGTGCAATTTTAATTGCAGTTTTCTTTTTAGCAGTTTTGCCAAATCTGTATTTATCAACATATTGCTCAATCGGAATACGAAGATTATCTTTTTCTTTGCTGATACCGCCACCGATACAAACAAATTCAGGTTGGAAAGTATTGATTATATCAACAATACCGCAAGCAACATATTCTATATATTGGTCGCAAACTTTTTTAGCGGTTTCATCGCCTGCGCGCATACCGTCAAAAGCTGTTTTTCCGTTTACATTGTCAAGTGAACCTGCAATTTCCCACATTTTAGATGTTTTGTCTTTTTCCATAGCAGCTTTTGTTTGACGAATGAGAGCGGTAGCAGAAGCATAAGCTTCAAAACAACCATTTCTGCCGCAAGTGCAAGGCTCGCCGTTCATAATAAGTGTTGTATGACCAAGCTCAGCGCCAAAAGAATTCCAGCCAGAGAAAATCTTGCCGTCAATAATAATTCCGCCGCCAACGCCTGTGCCAAGAGTAACAGCGATAAAGTTCTTAGAACCTCTGCCTGCTCCTGCGATATATTCACCGTAAGCAGCAGCGTTTGCATCATTTTCAACAAAGCATTTTTTGCCACAGTATTTTTCTACTAATTTAGCAAGAGGAACATTATCAAAACCTAAATTTCCAGCAAATTCGATAACTCCTTCTTCAGCATTTACAGCACCTGGTGAGCCGATACCAACGCTATTGATTTCATCCATAGATACGCCTGCATCTTCAACTGCCAATTCAATAGATTTTGCAATGTCTTTTGCGATTTCCTCAGCAGGACGAGGGCAATTAGTTGGAACTCCACCTTTGCCGATTATTTCAAATTTTTCGTTAATTACAGCGGTTGCAATGTTAGTACCGCCCAAATCAACACCAATATAATACATAATAAATCAATCCTTTCTATTTAAAAGCATCCCATTCATCTTGGGTTGTTTTATCTACTTCTTCATCACTGCTCATACCAAGCTTATGTAAAAGCTCTTGTGCAGCATTATAACCCATCTTTTTCTGACGGTTGTTCATAGCGGCAACCTCAATAATAATTGCCAAGTTTCTACCAGGTTTAATAGGAATTGTAGTTGAAGTAATATTAATTCCTAACAACTCGGTAGTTTCGTTATCAAGACCCATTCTGTCATAGATTTTGCCAGGGTCCCATTGCTCGAGATTGATAATCATATCAATTTTTTCGGTAAGCTTTACAGCACCCATACCGAAAATTCTTCTGACATTAATAATTCCTATTCCTCGAAGCTCAACAAAATGCCTGATGTTCTCAGGAGCAGTACCAACAAGCGTTTTTGATGAAACACGCCTGATTTCAACAGCGTCATCGGCAATAAGTCTATGACCACGCTTAACCAATTCAATAGCGGTTTCACTTTTACCAACACCGCTTTCACCAAGAATTAAAATACCTTCACCATAAACCTCGACTAAAACACCGTGTCTTGTAATTCTCGGCGCTAATTGCAAGTTTAAATCAGCATTTAACTCCGCCATAAAAGCAGAAGTCATATAAGGAGTGCGGAATATAGGAATATTGAAGAATTTAGCCTTTTGAATAAAGATATCCTCAACATCAAGACCTCCTGTAATAATAACAGCAATAGGGGAAAGACCAAAGAATTTTGTTAAAATTTCGTCTTTTTGCTTCTCATTCAAAGTTTTCATAAAACTGATTTCTGAAAGACCGAAAATTTGAATTCTATGAGAATCAAAATATTCAAAATAATTAGCAAGCTGCAATCCTGGTCTGTTAATTTCAGAGTCAGTGATGAAAATCTTACTGACATCAAGCTTATCATTAAGAGATTCAAGATTAAACTTGTCGATTATGCTTTGTAATGAAACGCTTAAAGTTTCACTCATAATAACCCCACCTTAATATTTATTTATTATATTATACATTAAAACTAAAAAATAATAAAGAGTTTTTTTAAAATTTTATTGAATTTTTGGCAAATTTAAAATATAATAAGTAAAGGAGATGATAAATATGGGTTTTAAAGAGATTAATATTAAAGATTTAAAGGAAAATTTGGTTAGTTTAATATCTGATGAATGGACTTTAATTACCGCAGGAAATCAAGACAAATTCAATATGATGACAGCCAGCTGGGGTGGCTTTGGTGAGATGTGGAACAAAGAGGTTGTAAGTGTTGTAATTCGCCCTCAAAGATATACAAAAGAATTTATTGATAACGAAGATTATTTTACATTAACATTTTTCGGTGATAACAAAGATGTTCACAAAATTTGCGGAAGCAAATCAGGCAGGGAAGTCGATAAACAAAAAGAAACAGGCTTAACACCTGTTTTTGCTGACAACAGCGTATATTTTGAACAGGCAAGATTAGTAGTTGTTTGTAAAAAGGTTTATTGTCAAAGAATCGAGCCTGAGTGCTTTGTTGAAAAAAGTTATATTGAACAGTATTATCCTGAAAATGATTTTCACTACAATTATGTAGGTGAGATTGAAAAAGTTTTAATTAAAGAATAGTATTGTCAGCATTTGCATACCCTTTAATATATTTGAAAGGGTGTTATAAAATGCTAAAAAAATCAATTGCTTTTTTACTTATAGTATTATCGTTAAACTTTTGCGTTTTTGCTGATGAAAATAACGCAAAATATCGTGATGAAAACACTAAAAATGTCGTTACTGAGTTCTATTCATCAGATATTTATGATGATATTGTAAACACTTCTGCTAAGATTAAGGATAAAATCGAAATTAAAGCAAAATCTGCTGTTTTAATGGAGAAATCGACTGGTAGAATTATCTTTAAAAAAGACGAAAACAAGCGGGTTTCGCCTGCATCAATTACAAAAATTATGACTATGTTGCTTGTAATTGAGGCTATTGAGAGTAAAAAACTTTCATTTTATGATAAAGTAACTGCTTCTGAACACGCTTCTTCCATGGGTGGCTCGCAAATCTGGCTTAAAGTAGGGGAGCAAATGAGTGTTCACGACCTGTTAAAAGCGGTTGCAGTCGGTTCTGCTAATGACGCTTCTGTTGCTTTAGCAGAAAAGGTAGCAGGCAGTGAAGAAGCTTTTGTTGCAAAAATGAATCAAAAAGCCAAAGAATTGGGTATGAAAAATACAAATTTTACCAATGCTTGTGGCTTAGATGACGATAATTTATATACCACTGCAAAAGATGTTGCAATTATGTCAAAGGCGCTTATTTCTCACGAAATCATTAAGCAATATACTAAAATTTGGTTAGATACAGTAAGAAACGAAACTGTTCAGCTTGTAAATACCAATAAATTGGTAAGATTTTACAATGGCGCAACAGGCTTAAAAACAGGCACTACTAACAGAGCAGGGTGCTGCTTGAGTGCAACTGCTAAAAGAAACGGTATGGAATTGATAGCAGTTATTATGGGTGCTGAAAATTCTAAGGAAAGATTTGCACAAGCTAAAAAGCTGCTTGATTACGGTTTTGCTAATTTATTTATATACGAACCTTCAAAATTTGTTAAATTAAAGAATTCTTTAAATCTTTTAAATGGACAACAAAGAACTGTTAGAATTAAAAGTGATAGAATAGAAAATGAATTGCTTGATTTAAATAGGAAAGATAGTATTAAAGTAAATGTAAGCTATAAAGAAAATTTACAAGCACCAATAATTAAAGGTGAAGTTTTAGGAAAAATTTTAATAACTGATAAAGAGAACACAATTAAATCATATAGTGTTTATGCAGGTGAAACAGTGCAAAAGGTTAATTTCAAATATAATTTAATGCGACTGTTAAAGGGAACGACTATTTTATAACCCTTAAAAAATATATACCTAACTTCGTATAATCAATATTATACGAAGTTAGGAGAAGTGAAAAATGCAAAAATATAGGAATATACTGAAAAACAGCGGAAAAAGAGGTATTTTATAAAACTATGACATTTAGAGATTCACCACCTATTATTAAGGATTACATTAATTATATAAGAACTGTTAAAGGTAAATCTGATAAAACTGCTGATAATTATTTCAGAGATTTACATTTATTCTTCAGGTTTATAAAATTTCATAAAGGTTTAACTGACGGTACAAAAACTATTGAAGAAATTGATATTTCTGATATTGATGTTAAATTATTAAAAAGTATCACTTTTGATGATGTAAATGAATTTATCTATTATCTACACTCTGAACGCAATAATAATGAAAAATCGCGTGCAAGACGAATTTCTGCCCTGCGTTCGTTTTTTAGATTTTATACTATTAATAAACCAATTATTTCCATTAATCCTGTTGAGGAGTTAGAATCACCAAAAATTAGGAAAAGTTTACCAAAATACCTTTCTTTAGAAGAAAGTATTAAATTATTAGGCGCTGTTGACGGTCAGTTTAAGGAGCGAAATTTTGCTATAATTACCCTGTTTTTGAACTGCGGTTTGCGTTTATCTGAGCTTTGCTCTATTAATATTAACGATTTAAACTTTGATGAGCGTGTTTTTAAGGTTCGTGGTAAAGGTAACAAAGAACGAATTGTTTACTTAAATGACGCTTGTGTTAGTGCTTTACAAGCATATTTAAAGGTAAGACTTGCTATGACTTCAGCTGAAAAACAAGCACTTTTTATCAGCAGAAATGATAAAAGAATTAACCCTCGTTCTGTTGAATTGATGGTTGAAAATATGCTTAAAAAAGCAGGTCTTTCGGGTCAAGGTTATACTGTTCACAAGCTTCGTCATACCGCTGCTACACTTATGTATCAACACGGTAATGTTGACATAAGAGTTTTACAACAGGTTTTAGGCCACGAAAATTTAGGTACTACTGAAATATATACACACTTGTCAAGCTCACAGCTTAAAAAAGCGTCTGAATCAAATCCGCTTGCTAATATAAAAAGCGACCGTACTGAAGATTAATCAGTACGGTCTTTTATTATTGCTCCATTTGTTTTGATAAAAATGAAGCAGCCATTAAGCAAACTTTTTCTTCTGATTCGCTGATAGAATGTTTGTTTTCAGTTTCTAACACTGCAACAGCACCTAAAACATCGCCGTTTGAAATTATAGGAACAAATGCAAGCGCTTGCTTATCAACGCCCTCTAAAGTAAATAATTTTTCACTATTTTTGTTTGCAAAGTATTTTTCACGGTTTTCTAAGATCTCTTCGGCTTGAGATGATATTCTTCGCTCTAACACTTCCCTCTTTGATACTCCCGAAGCTGCTATACAGTGGTCTCTGTCAAATATTAGCGTTATTAAACCTGTTGTAGAGGTTATACTATCTGCTATTTGGTTGGAAAAATCTGCTAATTCACCTATTGGCGAGTATTTTTTAAATATTACTTCTCCGCTGTTATCAGTATATATTTCAAGCGGGTCTCCTTCCCTGATTCGCATAGTTCTGCGAATTTCTTTCGGAATTACTACCCTGCCCAAATCATCAATTCTTCTGACAATTCCTGTTGCTTTCATAAAATAACGACTCCTTTGATGTTTTTTCAAAAATATTATGTGAAAATTTGGGGCTAATATTCAAATTTTTCTTGTTTTATAAGCGAATTAATGTTATAATATCAATAAATATATTGTAGAGGTGATGAATATGTGCGGTATAGTTGGTTTTGTCGGTAGAAAACCATGCGCTCCTGTTCTTTTAGAGGGTCTTTCAAGACTTGAATATAGAGGTTATGATTCAGCAGGTATTGCTGTTATTGAAAATAATAATATAGTTGTTAAGAAAACAAAAGGTGAATTAAAAACACTTATTAATTTGCTTGATAAAGGCTCTAATTTCAAAAGTGAAATCGGTATTGGTCATACTCGTTGGGCTACTCACGGTAAACCGTCTAATGAAAATGCTCATCCACATAAGAGTATGAACGGAAAATTTGTAGTTGTTCACAACGGTATTATTGAAAACTACGCTTCATTAAAGGAAAATCTTATTAATGAGGGTTATGTTTTCTCATCTGAAACTGATACAGAAGTTGTAGCTGCTCTTTTAGAAAAGCTTTATAACGGCAACTTTTTTGAAACAGTTTCAAAGGTGCTTGATGTAATTGAAGGCTCTTATGCTTTAGGCATTATTTGCGCTGATTTTCCTGATGAATTCTACGCTGTCAGAAAAGCAAGCCCTTTAATTGTAGGTCTTTCTGATGAAGGTAATATGATTGCTTCTGATATTCCTGCGATTTTGCCTTTAACTAATAAAATTTATTACTTAAACGATAATGAAATCATCAAAATGACTGCTGATGAAGTTGAAATTTTTGATGTAAACGGTAACAAATTACAACGAGAAGTTACTGAGATAAAATGGGACGTTTCTGCTGCTGAAAAAGGCGGTTACAAGCATTTTATGATTAAAGAGATTATGGAGCAACCAAAAGCTCTTAAGGATACTATTGAGCCTCGAATTAAAGATGGTAAGATTAATTTTGAAGATATTGATTTTTCTGATGAATTTTTGAAAAATATTGATTGTATTCATATTGTTGCATGCGGTTCTGCTTATCATGTAGGTGTTGTAGGTAAATATATTATCGAAGATTTGGCAAGAAAACCTGTTTATGTTGAAATTGCAAGTGAATTCAGATATTCTAATCCATTAGTTACTGATAAATCGCTTGTTATTGTTATTAGCCAATCAGGTGAAACTGCCGATACATTAGAGGCGTTGAAAATTGCAAAAAGCAAGGGTGCTAAAATACTTTCAATAGTTAATGTTGTCGGCAGTTCAATTGCTAATATTTCAGACAATGTTTTGTATACTTGGGCAGGCCCTGAAATTTCGGTTGCCACTACAAAGGCCTATTCTACTCAGCTTTCACTGATTTATTTGGTAGCACTTTATATTTCTGAAAAAATCGGTACAATTGATAGTGATTTTGTCGCTGAAAAGATAAAAGAAATTGAAAAAATTCCAGGTTATATTGAAGAAATTTTGAAGCTTGCACCTGAAATTGAGCAAATGGCTAAAAGATATGCTTATCTTGAACACGCATATTTTATAGGAAGAAACTTTGACTATGCAATTGCACTTGAAGCTTCTTTAAAATTAAAGGAAATCAGCTATATTCATTCTGAAGCTTACGCTGCAGGCGAATTAAAACACGGTACTATTTCTTTGATTGAAGAAGGCACTTTTGTAGTCGGTCTTGCTTGTAATAAAGATTTATTTAAAAAGACTATGAGCAATGTCGAAGAAGTAAAAGCCAGAGGCGCTGAAGTTATGCTTATTACAAGCGAAAATATGGATGTTTCTGAGTCAATGGTAGATACTGTTATCAGAATTCCTGATTGTGATAAGTTGATTACTCCATCGTTAGAGGTTGTTCCTATGCAGCTTTTGGGTTATTATATTGCACTTGCAAGAAATTGTAATATTGATAAACCTAAAAACTTGGCTAAATCAGTTACAGTTGAATAAAAAGAAAAAGCAGATTCTTATGAATCTGCTTTTATTATTTTGTATTAATTATTCCATTACATTATTACAAATGCAATCGGCTGCGTAAAGTCCCATTGCGCCTGATTGTGAAAGACCACGACAAATACCTGAGCCATCTCCCAAAATGAAAATGTCTTTTGCTACTTCAAATTTATCGTTGATAAATTGCGGTCTAATTGAGTAGTATTTATTCTCACAACCGTAAAGCAAAGTATCATCGTTTGCAGTACCAGGAGCTACCTTATCAAGTGCATAAATTGTTTCGATAATATTGCTCATATGGCGATAAGGCATTACCATACTGATATCGCCTGCAGTAGCTTTTAAAGTAGGAATAACAGTATTTTTTGCTAATCTGCTGTCAGTAGTTCTTCTACCACGAATTAAGTCGCCAAAGCGCTGTACAACAACATTTCCTGCACCTATCATATTCATATCTTCTGCAATGTTAGTTGCGTATTTTGTAGGCTGATTAAATGGCTCTGTAAATTTGATTGATGAAAGAATTGCAAAGTTGCAGTTTTCACTCTTTTTCTCAGCTTGAGCAAATGAATGTCCGTTTGCAGTAATAACACCGTCGTTATTTTCAGCAGAAACATAACCGCCTTGGTTAAAGCAGAACATTCTGCATTTATCTTCAAAGGTTTTAGTTTTATAAAGAATTTTCGGCTCATAAATTTTAGATGAAAACTCTTTCCAGATAATATCTTTCATTTCAACTCGAACACCGATATCAACAGCGTTTGC
>CACZIY010000072.1:0-9241 GCA_902781345.1 Oscillospiraceae bacterium
GATTCTGGTAAAAAAATCCGCATTTTGCGTATTCATATTGAGGAAGATGCGGGTAAATTAGTACACGAGAGAGGCGACACATTTGTCGATTACAACCGTGGCGGTGTTCCGCTTATCGAGATTGTAACCGAGCCTGATATTCGCTCAATTGATGAAGCTATTGAGTATGTTGAAAAATTACAGCTCATTATGAAATCAATCGGCGTATCCGACTGCAAAATGCAAGAGGGCTCACTTCGTTGTGATGTAAATGTTTCGGTAAAACCAAAGGATTCTGAAACTTTGGGAACTCGTACCGAGATTAAAAATATGAACTCGTTTACCTTTATGCGTCAGGCTATGGAATACGAGTTTGACCGTCAGGTTGATCTTATCGAATCGGGCGAAGAGGTTATTCAGGAAACCCGTCGATTTAACACAGGCACAGGCGAAACTGAGGGTATGCGTTCAAAAGAGGACGCTCACGATTACCGCTATTTCAGAGAGCCTGATTTGGTTACAATTCACACAACCGATGAAGAAATTGATGAAATTCGCAAAACCTTGCCTGAGCTTCCTGACAGCAAAAAAGCAAGATATATGGCTGATTTCGATATTAACGAAACCGACGCTAAAATTCTTGTAAAATATCGCAAAGTTTCGGAATTTTTTGATGCTGTTGCTTCAAATGTGCAAAAACCAAAAACTGTTTCAAACTTCATTATTTCGACAATTTACCGCACTCTTTCGACTGATGATGAAAGAGAGCAGTTTGATATTAAAGTTACTGCTGAAAGTATGACAGAACTTGTAAAACTGCTTGAAGAGGGTAAAATCAACAACAACCTCGCAAGACAAGCACTTGAAAAAATGCTTGAAAACGGCGGAAAAGCGACCGACTATATCGATGAAAGCCAAATGGGCGGTGTCGATGAAAATGAACTTAAAGCAATTTGCGAAAAAGTTGTTGCCGCTAACCCTAAAGCCGTTGAAGATATAAAAGGCGGTAAGGGTGCTGCAATCGGCGCTTTAATTGGCGGTGTTATGAAAGAAACCAAAGGAAAGGCCGATGCCAAAGCAGCACAAAAAATCATTAGAGAATTAATTGGGTAGTTTACCCATAACACAAAAACTCTCGGTTTTAAACCGAGAGTTTTTTAGTTAATCTTTCCATATTTCTTTTGCAAGGTTGAAAACCGCCCAGCCTTTCGGCCAACCTACATACATTGTTGCATGGGTTATAATTGCGGCGATTTCTTCTTTTGAAACGCCGTTGCTTTTAGCGTTTTGCAGGTGATATTTCAACGAATTATCGGTCACACCCGAAGCCATAAGAGATACAACCGTTACTATACATTTTGTTTTTACATCAATCGCCTGTTCATTCCAAACTTCGCCGAAAAGCACATCATCATTCAAATGTGCAAACATCGGCGCAAATTCGCCTAAATTATCTCTACCTGCGGTTTGTACAATTTTTTTGCTCATTTTATGCCTCCAAATTATTATATTGCTCGTCAGAAACTTCTTCGCACCAAGTTGTTGAAGTTTCTTCGCCGGGAATTTCTATCGCTATGTGAGAAAACCAACTGTCTTTTTTTGCTTATTTTTCGCCGTTTTCGTGGCGTGTATCATCAGAAAAGCATTCGCAAAATCTTCCTGAAAATGCTGGCTCTTCGTCAGCCACATATAAATGCGAAATATCGCCGAACTGCTGACAACGAAAATACGCTTCGCCCTTGTTTCTTTCTTCTGAAATAAGCGTTGTAACCGAAGTCGGCAAGGCGATAAAGTTATGCGCAACTATTTGCGGTGAGCAATTGAATAAGTGCGAGAGAATAACCGATTCTATGCCGAAATGGCAGAAAAACATAAGCGTTTTGTGGTTTTCTTTTGTCACTTTATAATATGTACCTTGTCGCTCATAACCATATTCTTTTAAAAGGCTATCAATCCCATCAAAAACCTTTTTAATCTCGTTTGGTACAGTGGAATTTTTGATAAAGTCTTGCTGAATCCACTTATCTTTATCAAAAAAGTCTTGGTGGCGTTCCAAAAATTCAGGTTTATAATCCCAAATCATTTTATCTTGATTAGTTTCAGGATTAGTATATTTTGCTTCCTTGTAGGCAAATTCCTGCAACCAATCGTAAACCTTAAAATCTTTACCCGTTTTTTCAATGAAAGGCTTCATTGTGTCCTTTGCTCTGCCAAGCGGTGAACAAAAAACCGCATCACAAGGCATTTTTACTAAGCGATGTGATACTAACTCAGCTTCTTTCCAGCCTTTTTCAGTCAGCGAGTCAATCGAATAATCCGGGTCGCCGTGTCTGACAAATACTAATTTCATAATTTTTTCTGCTCCTTATTTATTCAAATAATTATAAACCTGTTTTGAAATGCCACGAATATTGCTTTGAGCAGCCGATTTGTCGCTGATTGTTGACAAAACGCATAAAATATAAGTCGTTTTTTTGCCGTAAACAATCGCAATATCGTGTTCTGTATAAGAGTTTTCGCCTGTTTTGTTAGCAACTGTAATTCCATCAGGCACGCCGGACGGAATTTTGTTTCTGAAAGTCTGATTTTTAAGCAGTCTTAACATCTCGGCAGAGTATTTTTTGCTGACACATTTTCCCTTGTAAATGCGTTCAAGCAGTTTTCCGCAGTCTTTTGCGCTCACTATATTAAGCCCGCCCAAACTTTGATAGGTTGATGAACAAGGGCGAATAACATTTGAAATATAGGTGTTTTTGTAGCCGTTGTTTTTAATATATTTGTTCGCTTCTTTAGCACCGCTTAAAAAGTTGTGCGACTTGGTGTGAAATTTTACAATTTGGTTAAATCCCTCATTTGAACTAACTGTAATCATTTGGTTCATATTTGATTTAACACTACCTTTATATTTAACTTTGCCTTTTTTAATTTTATCAAAAAGCGAAGCCATCGCAAACGCTTTTATAACGCTGGCAGAGCGAAAAGAGGTATCGTTTATAATAAATTTATCATTAGTTTTAAGGTCTTTTACATAAACGCTCCATTTACCGCTGTACTTATTTAGTTTTTTTCTAAGCTTTTTCTCTAATTTATTAAGTTTAATAACCCTTAAAACCTTGCTGAATTTGCCAAAATAAACCTTGTTATCAACCTTTTTAAAGGCTCTGACTTTATAATAGCAAGTTTTAGGCGATTTTAATTTATCACTGAATTTATTCTTTTTAACGCTGGCAATTTTTTTAAACTTTTTAGCGTTTTTAGTTTTTCTGAAAACCTGATAACCCTTTGCCGAAACTTTTTTCCATTTAATTGTGGTCTTTTTGCCTTTTGATAATTTAACTTTAAGCGAAACGACCTTTTTAACCGAAACGCTTTGGGTATTTTTATCGGCTAATGAGGCAGTATTTACCGAAAAAACAACAATAACTGCCAACATAAAACTAATCAATTTTTTCATATACTCACCCAATTTCATTGTTTTAATATATTATAACAAAAAACCGCTTGAAAATCAATTCAAGCGGTTAAAAAATTGTTAAATATTAATTAATCATCTTCAAGATAACTATGTTCTTCACAATAATCACAGCCAAATCTTGCATTGTTTAAGCAGCCATATGCCTTACAATATCTACTGCTAGTTCTGCTTTCAGAATCCTCATCTTCATGTTCATAACAGTAATCATCGTCATCATCAAAAACCCAATTATAACAATCTGATTTTTTGCAGAATTTGTAATCACAAAATGATAATCCGTTATATTCTGAACTTATTTGCTCCCCATTTTTATTGATCATTATATATTTTTTGTTCGTTTTAGCAACAATAGCATAATCATCATCATAAAAAGATGTCGCATATATAAATTGTGGATTAATTACATATTCGCCTTTTTTGTTTATAAACCCGTATTTATTGTCAGATTTAACATAGGCTAAGCCATTTTTGGAAAAAGAACTTGCTTCTTCAAATTGAGGGTTTATAACATACTCACCTTTAGTATTTATATATCCATATTTTTCATTAGATTTAACATAGGCTAAACCCTCATCAAAAACACTTGCTTCTTCAAATTGAGGATTTATAACATATTTACCTTTTGTATTAATATATCCCCACTTATTCTCTAATTTTACAGGGATTAAATCTTTAGTAGAAGAATAATAATCGGATATTTCATCGAATTGTGGGTTAATTACAATTTCATTTTCTTTATTGATAAAACCCCATTTTTTACCTATTTTAGCAGGTATTAATTCGTTTTTGTAGTCAGAACTGATTGTGTTGTTTGAAGATAAGTTATAGATGAAGTACCCCATTACTATTATTATTGCTGATAAAATACATATTAGTATTATAAAAATTTTGCTTTTAAATGGTTTTTTAGTAGAAAGAGTTTCAACTTCATCAACTTGCTCATTTTGTACATTCATTTCTTCTTTGTTTTCCATTAGTATTTCTCCTTATAGGTTTAAGTTTTTAGACACAGTCCATTATTACAATACCATAGTATTGTAATAATGTCAAGCAATTTTTATATAATAGTATTGTAAAAATTATAGTATGAGGTACTAAAAATGTTTGGAGAGAGAATAAAAGAGTTGAGGGTTTCGTTAGGGTTAAATCAAGTTGAATTTGGTAGAAAACTGCCCGTTTCAAAACAAAGCGTTTCAAATTGGGAAAATGAAAACATTTTGCCATCAATTGATATGCTTATAAAAATTTGCAATACTTATAATGTAAGCGCTGATTACCTTTTAGGAATTGAGCATGAACGCAAACTTGATACTTCAAGTCTTACCGCCAAACAAATCGCACATATACAAAAAATAATTGACGATATAAAAAATGCTTGATGAAAATTCATCAAGCATTTTTATTATTAAGACTTATTGTAAATAATCTCTTGATAGTTTTAAGCCAATTTTATTGTTAAGCAGGGATAAACTTAGCCTTCTCCTCGAGGAGAAGGTGTCACACGAAGTGTGACGGATGAGGTGTTGCAATTCTTTAAATGTAATGGTTTATTTTTTTAAAGGAAGCTTTTTGACACCTCACCACCGTCTGCGACGGAGCCTCCCCTCAAGGTGAAGCCTTTTTCTCAAACATAACAAGCAAAGTTGAGATTCCTCGTTACACTCGGAATGACTTTTTCAGATGTTTGAGAAGTCTTTGGCGGGTCGTCTGGGAAGCCGACCCCTACAAGTTTTTATATGTTTGATAAAAACAAAGCCTCAGAGTTGAAGTAAATCTTCAATCCTGAGGCTTTACAAATCTTAAACTTCTATCAAATTTCTCGCCGAAGAGTCGCGTGTCGAGGCACTCAACTATTTATTTAGTAAAGAATGGCCTGTCATTTCGGCAGGTTGCGGCATATTCATAACATCAAGCATAGTCGGGATTAAATCAGCCAAAACGCCGCCTGATTTAAGCGATTTTGCGCCTGTGCCGATAGCAACTAACGGAACAGGGTTGGTTGTATGCGCTGTAAATGGGTCATCGCTGTCATCAACGAGCATTTTATCAGCGTTACCGTGGTCAGCGGTAAGAAGTACCGCACCGCCTGCTTTCAAGACCGCATCGGTAACTTTGCCGACACATTCATCAACCGCTTCAACTGCTTTTACAGCAGCCTCGAAAACGCCTGTGTGGCCTACCATATCGCAGTTTGCAAAGTTAAGAATAATAACATCATATTTTCCGCTTTCAATGCGTTTTACACATTCTTCAGCGACAGGGTAAGCGCTCATTTCAGGTTGTAAATCGTATGTAGCTACCTTAGGACTTGGAATAACGCATCTGTCTTCGCCTTCATAAGGTGCTTCAACACCGCCGTTGAAGAAAAATGTTACATGAGCATATTTTTCGGTTTCGGCAATACGAAGCTGAGTTTTACCGTTTAAAGACAGATATTCGCCCAAAACATTTTTAAGGTCAACAGGTGGGTAAGCAACCTCAACATTTGGCATAGTTGCGTCGTATTGAGCCATACAAACATAGTTTACATGGAAATATTTACGCTCGAACCCGTCAAATTTATCATCAGCGAAAATTCTTGTCATTTGTCTTGCTCTATCAGGGCGGAAGTTCATAAAGATAACAGTATCATCTTCTTGAACTCTGCCGTTTTCGCTTGTTACGCAAGGAACGATAAATTCATCAGTAACATCATTTGCATAAGAGTTATCAACTGCTTCTTGCCAGTTAGTCGCTTTGTCGCCAACGCCGAAAACAAAAGCGTCATAAGCCTTTTTCTCTCTATCCCAGTTGTTATCTCTGTCCATAGCATAGTAACGACCTGTAACAGTAGCGATTTCGCCAAGACCGATTTCATCAATCTTTTTCTGCAAATCGCCGATAAAGCCTTTGCCATCATGCGGGTCGGTATCTCTACCGTCGGTAATACAATGAAGATAGAGCTTTGTAACACCCATTTTTTTAGCCATATCCATAACGCCGTACCAATGGTCAGCGTGAGAATGAACACCGCCTGTACCAACAAGTCCCATTAAATGAACAGCCCTGCCGTTATCAACAGCGGCTTTCATATTTTTAACAAGAACTTCGTTTTCAAGCATTGTACCGTCTTGAATTGATTTTGTAATAAGTGTTAATTGTTGATAAACAATTCTTCCTGCACCCATATTGGTATGACCAACCTCAGAGTTGCCCATTTGACCGTCAGGAAGTCCGACATCCATACCCGAAGCGCCGATTGTGGTATAAGGGTACTCTTTCATCAAACGCTCAATATTTGGTTTTTTAGCCGCAATAATAGCGTTGCCGCGAGGCTGTTCAGGCACCCAACCGAAACCGTCCATAATAATTAATGCAACAGGTTTTTTCATTTTAGAAAATCCTCTCTATTTATAAAAATTATTTGCTGGCAGCAGCAACAATAACTGAAAAATCTTTTGCTTTTAATGAAGCACCGCCGATAAGACCGCCGTCAACATTTTCTTTTGAAAGCAATTCTTCTGCGTTGCCGGCGTTCATTGAGCCGCCGTATTGAATTGTAACAGTTTGAGCAACTTCTTCACCATAAACATCAGCGATAGCATCACGAACAAATTTGTTACCCTCGTCAGCTTGTTCAGCAGTAGCGGTTTCGCCTGTGCCGATAGCCCAAACAGGCTCGTAAGCGATAATAACATTTTTAAGTTGTTCTTCGGTAACATCTTTTAATGCGATTTTAGTTTGCATTGAAAGAATTTCTTTTGTAACACCTTGTTTTCTTTGCTCTAATGTTTCACCAACGCAAATAATTGTTTTAAGACCTGCGTTCAAAGCAGCGAGTGAACGAAGATTAACTGTTTCGTTTGTTTCACCGAAATACTGTCTTCTTTCAGAGTGGCCTGTGATAACATATTCAACATTGCAAGCAGTAAGCATTTGGGCAGAAACTTCGCCTGTGAATGCGCCTTTTGCTTCAAAGTGTACATTTTCAGCACCGATTTTAATGTTTGAGCCTTTTGCAGCCTGGGTTGCAGCAGCAATGTCAACAAACGGTACGCAAAGTACAACATCACAATCAGCATTTGCAACTAATGGTTTCATTTCGTTAATAAGAGCAGTTGTTTGCTCAGGAGTATTGTTCATTTTCCAGTTACCAGCGATAACTGCATTTCTTTTTGCTTTGTTCATAATAGTTCTCCTTGATTTTTTTGAATATTTGTTAAACGGCGGGAGCATAAACTCCCGCCAAATATTATTCTAATTTTTATTTGTCGTCAGCAGCCATAATGCCTGGGAGGTCCTTACCCTCTAAGAATTCGAGTGAAGCACCGCCGCCTGTTGAAATATGGCTCATCTTATCGCCGAAGCCCAAGTTGTTAACAGCAGCTGCTGAGTCGCCGCCACCGATAATTGTTGTAGCGTCAGTTTCAGCCAATGCTTTTGCAACTGAAATAGTACCGTTTGCAAAGCAAGGGTTTTCAGAAACGCCCATAGGTCCGTTCCAAACAACTGTTTTAGCGTTTTTAACTTCGTTTGCAAAGATTTCAGCTGATTGAGTACCGATATCAAGACCCATCATATCATCAGGAATTGAGTTGTCGGTGCAGTTAACTGTTTCAACTTTTTTATCAATCGGGTCAGGGAATTCTTTTGTGCAAGTGTTGTCAACAGGAAGTAAAATCTTAACGCCTTTTTCTTCTGCTTTTTTAAGCATTTCTTTACAATAATCGATTTTCTCATCGTCAACAAGTGAAGTACCTACTGAATAACCTTTTGCTTTTAAAAATGTAAAAGCCATACCGCCACCGATAATAAGTGTATCAGCTTTGTTTAAAAGATTTTCAATAACTTTAAGTTTATCAGAAACTTTTGCACCACCGAGAATTGTAACGAAAGGTCTTACAGGATTCTCAACTGCATCGCCTAAGAATTTGATTTCTTTTTCGATAAGGTAACCAACAACAGATTGTTCAACATATTCTGTAACACCAACTGTTGAGCAGTGTGCTCTGTGCGCTGTGCCGAAAGCATCATTAACATAAATATCAGCCAATGAACCAAGTTCTTTTGAAAAAGCTTCGCCGTTTTTAGTTTCTTCTGCTCTGTAACGAGTATTTTGTAAAAGAACAACATCTCCGTCTTTCATTTGGGCAACTGCTTTTTTAGCGTTTTCGCCGACAACATTATCGTCTGCAGCAAAAACAACCTCTTTACCTAAATGCTCTGAAAGTCTTTTAGCAACAGGTGCTAACGAAAGCTCAGGTTTAGGCTCGCCCTTTGGTTTGCCGAGGTGAGAGCAAAGAATAACTTTACCACCGTCAGCAATTAATTTTTTAATTGTAGGAAGCGCTGCAACAATTCTGTTTTCATCAGTAATAACGCCCTCTTTTAAAGGTACATTAAAGTCGCAACGAACTAAAACTCTTTTTCCTTTTGCATTAATATCATCTACTGTTTTTTTATTAAGTGTCATCATTTTTATTAAGTTCCTTTCATTAATATTAATAAAGTTGCTCAGCGCCAAAGCACCGTAATGACCTAATATATATTGTATATTAAAACCTCTTTTTTTTCAAGTAAAATATTGCTTTTTTGCTTAATTTTGTATAAAAAAATAGATTAATCAATAAAAAAACTGAAATTTTGTTAATTTTTTCACAAACAATAGAAGCGCAAAACAAAAACTGACCTTGCAACAAGTGCAAAATCAGTTTTTTAAAGTTTAATTATTTAAGTGTGAATGTTACAAAGTTTTTAGTATCGCTGCTTTCGCCGACAAATACTTTAAACTCACCGTTTTCGCTTACA
>CACZIY010000072.1:9263-10162 GCA_902781345.1 Oscillospiraceae bacterium
GTTTCGCCTGCTTTAATAAACACCTTTTTGTAGCCTCTAAAATTCTTTTGCGGTGTTGAAATATAAGGTGTTACAACATCATTAATATAGAGTTGAACAGTTTCGTAAGCGTCAAAATCGCCTTCGTTAGTAACATCTACCGAAACAGTTAATTTTTCATCTCTTGTCATAGAATTTGCGGAAATTTCGATATCGGAATATTTGAATTTTGTATAAGATAATCCGTAACCGAATGGATAAAGAGGGTAGTTTGTAACATCAAGCCAACGGCAAGAATAAGCGTGATTAATTCCGCCTTCTTCACTTGCACCAATATGGCTTGGTGTAGGCTTTTCTAAATATATTGGGGTTTGACCGACATTTTGCGGAAGCGAAATATCGAGTTTGCCAGACGGTACTGCATCGCCAAAAAGCATATCTACAATAGCTTTTGCACCGTAAGTGCCAGGATACCAAACATAAAGAATTGCTTTGGCTTTTTTAGAAATATCTGTAATTTCAAGCGGTCTGCCTGCAAAAAGAACAACAGTTACATTTTGATTTACTTCATAAACCGCATCAAACAATTCCTTTTGCGGTGTCGGCAAGGAAATATCGCTTCGCGAAGTTGATTCGCCAAAAAGCTCTCTGTGTTCGCCAAGACAAAGCACAACGCTTTTTGCTTTTTTCGCTTGCTTTACTGCTTGCTTTATAAGGTCTTTTTGCTCAGGCAAAGCATTATTAATGCCCTTTAGCGTTGCATTGCTGATTTCCTCTTGAGCAAATCGGCTTCCCTTTAAACAAACATATTTATTATCAAGCGCTTCTTTTATAGAAATACCTTTATCACGATGAGGTGTTACTCTCGACCAATTTGTCATAAGCTCATTTTCATCAACAAAAGGACCGATAAATGCGAT
>CACZIY010000073.1:0-6757 GCA_902781345.1 Oscillospiraceae bacterium
CAAACTTGAAATTAACAGGAACAACTGCTGATTCTGCTACATTTAGCTGGTCAACAGCTGGTGGCGACGCTAAATACTACTATTTAGTATGCACAAACATAGCAAACGAAAAAGATGTTAAGAATGTTAAAATCACAACAAAAGGTAACGATGATAAAGTTGTTACAACAGGTACTATTTCAGGACTTACAGCAGGCGTTAAATACAGAGCATTTGTACAAGGCTACAACATTGCTAGCATTAAAGGTAACAGATCAAATGTAGTTGAATTCTCAGTTGGCGCGGCAGCTCCTGCAAAACCTGTAATTAGCTCAGTTGCTTATTCTGCTAAGAATAAGATTACTGTTGCTTGGAAAGCAGTATCAGGTGCAACATCTTATGATGTTTACAGAGGCTCTACTAAATTAGCTACTGTAAAAGGTACTACATATAAAGATACTTATAAAAAAGCAGGCACAATTAAATATCAAGTAGTTGCTAAAAATGGTGCAGGTGCTTCTGCAAAATCAGCTGCTAAATCAATTAAAACTATGGATTTTGCTGCTAAAGCAACTATTAAAGGCACACCTGCTAAAAAGGCTGTAACTGTTAAAGTTACTAAAGCAGTTAAAAATGCTGAAGGTTATCAGTATCAAATTAGTTTGAAGAGCAACATGAAGAGTGCTACTACTAAGACTTCAACTAAAACAACCTATAAATTCTCAAAACTTAAATCTAAGAAAGTTTACTATGTAAGAGTAGCAGCATACAAAACTATCGGTGGTAAAAAAATTATTGGTGCTTACTCAAAAACAGTTAAATTAGGTAAAACAAAATAAGTTTTAGTAAAAATAAAAAGTCTGTCGGTTTCGGCAGACTTTTTTTATATTTTACTTGCAATTATTTCAGTTTTCTGTTATCTTTAATATAAGAAAATATAAGAGGTAAAGTAAAATGATTTATCTTGTTGAAGACGATGAAAATATCAGAGAACTTGTTGTTTACACTTTAAATAACAGTGGTTTCAAGGCGCAGGGTTTTCATGATGCAAAAAGCTTTTGGGCGCAAATGGATAAAAAAATTCCTGATTTGCTTTTGCTTGATATTATGTTGCCTGATGAAGATGGCTTGTCAATTTTGAAAAAACTTCGTCAAAGCGTTATAACAAAATCGCTTCCTATTATGATGTTAACCGCAAAATCTTCGGAATATGATAAAGTTATCGGCTTTGATAATGGTGCTGATGACTACTTGCCAAAGCCTTTTGGTATGATGGAGCTGTTAGCAAGAATTAAGGCGCTGCTGCGCCGAACCGAAAAAGAAAGTGCTGATGACTTTTATCAAGTCGGCACTTTGTATGTTTCGCCGTCAAGACACAAGGTTACAGTTGATGGTGAAAAGGTTAATTTAACGCTAAAAGAGTTTGAATTACTCTGCTTTTTACTCGCAAACAAAGGCATAGTAAAAACAAGGGACCAGATTTTAAATAAAATTTGGGATTATTCGTTTGACGGTGAGTCAAGAACTGTTGATGTTCATATAAGAACGCTTCGCCAAAAGTTAGGCAGTGCTGCTGATTTAATCGAAACCGTCAGAGGTGTAGGCTATATTATAGGTGATGATAATGAAAAAATTGACAAATAAACTCTTTTTAGCCACACTAATTTGTGTTGTTATTTCTTTGGCAATTGTTGGCGCTTCGGTGTATATTCTGGTTTCACTTGAATACTCTGTTTATACAAAGCTTGCAATGTTTTTAGCGGTTTTGGCTTTAGATGCAACTTTAGTTTATTTTTTAGTGCAATGCTTTACAAAATGGCTTGTGAAACCGCTGAATGAAATGGATTTAGAAGAGGAGCATTTACCTGTTTATGCCGAGTTAAAGCCTTTTGAAGAGAATTTAAAGCAAAAAAGCAAAAGGCTCGAACAGCAGATGAAAAAGGTTAAAAGAGAACATAAAATTCAAGATAAAGTCCGCCGTGAATTTACCGCAAATGTTTCTCACGAACTTAAAACTCCGCTAACCTCGATTTCGGGTTACGCAGAAATAATGAAAAACGGACTTGTTAAAGATGAAGATATAAAAAAGTTTTCCGAAATAATTTATAACGAAACGGGCAGATTGATTACGCTTATCGGCGATATTATTAAACTTTCCCGTCTTGATGAAAACGCAATTGAGGAGCAAAAACAGCGAATTGAATTGTATTCACTTTGCGAATCAGTAATTTCAAGGCTCGAGGTTTCGGCAAAGCAGCACAATATAACTTTTGAACTAATCGGCGCAAAAACCGCATTTTTCGGAATTGAGCGAATTATTGACGAAATGGTTTACAACCTTTGCGATAACGCCATTAAGTATAACAAAGAGGGCGGCAAGGTCAAAATAAGCGTTATGCAAAGTTCCAGCGAAATAGTTTTGTCGGTAAGCGATACAGGTATTGGTATTGAAAAAAGTGATTTAGAACGCGTTTTTGAGCGTTTTTACAGGGTTAATAAAAGCCATTCAAAAGAAATCGGCGGAACAGGGCTTGGGCTTTCGATTGTAAAACACGGAGCAGCTGTTCACAATGCCGAAGTCGAAATCGACTCGCAAGTCGGTGTCGGCACAACCTTTACAATAAGATTTCCGTTATAATTTTTCAAAACCCCTTGACATTCTAAAAAAATAGGCTATAATATAGTTAGTTAGCAACGACTAACTATATTTTTTTTGTGTGTTAGTTAGCATAGGCTAACCAAATAAGAATTTTGAGGTGATTAAATGAAAAAGGAAAAGAAACCATCGCCGATTATAAGGCTTTTGGGTTATGCAGGAAACTATAAGAAACTAACAGTAGCGGGATTGTTTCTTTCTGCTGTTTCGATGATACTCGGAATGTTGCCTTACATTTGTATTTGGCTTGTTGTTAGAGATTTAATTTCGGTTGCACCGAATTGGACTCAAGCGAATAATATTGTAAGCTACGGCTGGATGGCATTCGCTTTTGCAGTCGGCGGAATACTTATTTACTTTCTCGCACTTATGTGCACACACCTTGCGGCCTTTCGTACGGCTTCTAATATCAGAAAGCAGGGAATGGCACACTTAATGAAAACCCCGCTTGGCTTTTTTGATAACAACGCTTCGGGATTTTTGCGAAATCGCCTTGACGGTGCCGCAGGTGAAACTGAAACACTGCTTGCACATAACCTTGCAGATATTGTCGGAACAATAGCAATGTTTATCGCAATGATTGTTTTAATGTTCGTTTTTGATTGGCGAATGGGTTGTGCTTGTGTTTTTGCTGCAATTATCTCCGTAGTTTCAATGTTCACTATGATGGGTGGCAAAAATGCAAAACTAATGATGGAATATCAAACAGCGCAAGATACTATGAGCAAAGCTGGAACGGAATATGTTAGAGGAATTCCGGTTGTTAAAGTTTTTCAGCAAACTATTTATTCTTTTAAAGCATTTAAGCAAGCAATAGATGATTACAGTACAAAAGCAGAAAGATATACAGGCGGTGTTTGCCGTTTTCCTCAATCGTTAAATCTCACATTTACCGAGGGTGCATTTGTGTTTTTAATTCCGTTAATTTTGTTTATAGCACCAAGCGCAATTAAATCAGGCAATATTGGTGAATTAATAACAAATTTCGCTTTTTATGCAGTTTTCTCGGCAATAATCTCTACTGCATTGGCAAGAATTATGTTTGCCGCAAGCGGCTCAATGTTAGCTAATACAGCGCTTAATCGAATTGATGAAGTTATGAAAGCACCGCTTTTAGAAGAAGCGATAAATTCTAAGCAGCCTAAGGATAACAGTGTAGAGTTTAAAAATGTTTCATTTACATACGAGGGGGCTTTGCAACCTGCACTTGATAATATTTCATTTAAAATCGAACCAGGGCAAACTGTGGCTTTTGTAGGACCTTCGGGTTCTGGCAAAAGCACTTGTGCCAAACTTTCTGGTGGCGAAAGACAAAGAATTTCTATTGCCAGGGCTTTGTTAAAAGACGCACCAATAGTTTTATTAGATGAGGCAACCGCATCGCTTGATGTTGAAAATGAAACTAAAGTTCAAGGTGCACTTTCAAGACTTTTAAAGAACAAAACAGTTGTTGTTATTGCTCACAGAATGAGAACTGTTGAAGCAGCAGATAAAATTGTTGTGCTTGAAGATGGTAAAGTGGTTGAACAGGGAAGTCCAAAACAACTTAACCAAAAGAAAGACAGCATTTTCAAAAAAATGGCACAATTACAATCGCAAAGTGAAGTTTGGAGTGTGTAAATAAAAAAGCAGTTGGTTTTCCAACTGCTTTTTTTAAATCAAAACTCGTATGTTTTATTAAACTCTAAAATTTTACCGCCTTTAATATTATCGGTGAATTTTTTAGGGTCTTCGCTGTTTGAAGCGAACATATCGTAATGATTTGGTATATTAATATTTGCCCCTATTTTTTGAGCGGTTAAAACCGCTTGTTCTACATTCATATTGCCGAGTTTGCCGTTTATACAAATAAATGTGAAATCAGGCTTAAACTCTGCAATTTTAAATAGATTTTCATCAAAAAGTGTATCACCACTGAAATAAAGTGTTTTGTTTTCTGCTCTTATTATAAGCCCGAAAGCCTCAGCAGTATGTTTTGCAAAAACTGCGGTAATACTAAAATCTTTTATATCTAAACTTTCCCCTATTTTAAGTGATTTAAAATTTTTCTTGCCCATTTTCAAAAGCTCTTTTGTACCCTCATCAGTAGTAACAAAAAATTGTTCATCGTTAATTTTTTCTACTGTATCAGGGTCTAAATGGTCAAGATGATTATGTGTGCAAATAACCGCATCGCAAGAAATTGAACCAGGCTCAATCGGAATAGGCAATGTTCTTGGTCTGTTTGCTATTCGATTAACGCTGTCAGAAAGATATGGGTCAATGATTATTTCGGTATTTCCACTTGTTAAAACATAACCGCTTTGACCTAAAAATCTTATTTTCATTGTACGCTTTTTCCTCCGTCAACAAAAATGTTTTGACCTGTAATATATCTACCCTCATCAGAGCATAAAAGCGAAACTATACCCGCAATATCTTTAGGCTCGCCGTAAAAACCGAGCGGAATTGATGCAACAACTTTTTTTCTGTATTCTTCATCTGCCAATGCGCTTACATTTCGGTCGGTATGAATAACACCAGGTGCAACATTGTTTACAGTAATTCCGAATTCTGCTAACTGCAAAGAGAGAGATTGCATCATATTTGTTTGCGCTGCCTTTGAAGCAGAGTAAACCAACATATCAGGGTGAGGCTTTGCCTCCTGAACTGAACCTATTGTAACAATTCTGCCCCATTTTTGACTCTTCATATATTCAACTGCATCTTGAATAAGAAGCATTGAAGAAACAAAATTGCAATTAAGTTGTTCATAACACTCTTTTTCGGTAATGTTTTGCCAAGCGTTTCTATACTGTAACGAAGCGTTAAGCACTAATACATCAACTTCGCCGATTTGCTTAAAAATAGTTTTTGTTTGCTCTAAATCGCACAAATTCGCTTGTATAACTTCGGCTACTCCGCCGTTTTTTTCAATAATTTGTTTGGTTTCCTCGGCTTTTTGTGTGTTGCCTGCGCAATGCACAAAAACTTTGTAGCCATCACTTGCTAACTTTATTGCAATGGCTCTGCCGATACCTCTTGAAGAACCTGTTACAAGTGCTTTTTTCATTTTTTCACCTTCTTATCTTTGAACTCTGCCTGAACCGTCGCCGCCAGCCAATTTTTCAACCTCGGCAACGCCGACTCTGTTATAATCACCCTCAACTGAATGTTTCAAAGCAGATGCGGCAACTGCAAATTCAATTGCTTGCTCATCAGTTTTGCCTGAAAGCAAAGCATAAATAAGTCCGCCACCGAAACTATCGCCGCCGCCGACACGGTCAACAATATGAAGATGATATGATTTTGAGAAGAAGTAATCTTCACCGTTGTAAAGCATACCTGCCCAGTCGTTATCGCTGGCAGAAATTGAAGTACGAAGTGTGATTGCAACCTTTTCAAAACCAAATTTATCAGCCAATTGCTTTGCAACTGATTTGTAGCCCTCAGCATTAAGCTTACCACCATAAATGTCGGTGTTTTCAGCCTCGATACCGAAAACATCTTTTGCGTCTTCCTCATTTGAAATGCAAACATCAACATATTTACAAAGCTCGCTCATAGCCTTGTTTGCTTGCTGTCTTGTCCAGAGCTTTCCTCTATAATTCAAGTCGCAAGAGATTTTAACGCCTTTTTCTTTGGCTTTTTGACAGGCGATTTTGCAAATTTCAACCAAGTTTTCGCCGAGTGCTGGAGTAATACCTGTAAAGTGGAACCAATCAGCACCGTCAAAAATATCGTCCCAATCAAAATCTTCAGCCTTTGCTTGTGAAATAGCAGAATATGCTCGGTCATAAACGCAAACCGAACCTCTTTGAGAGGCACCTTTTTCAAGGAAATAAATACCTACACGCTCACCGCCACGAGTGATTTTTGAAGTATCAACGCCAAAATAGCGAAGCGAATTTACAGCAGCCTGACCGATTGCGTGAGTTGGTAGCTTTGTTACATAAACGCTGTCTAAACCGTAGTTTGCGAGTGATACTGCAACATTTGCTTCACCGCCGCCAAATGTGGCTTGCATTTGGTCATTTTGAAAAAATCTGTAATATCCGTTTGGCGCAAGGCGTAACATAATTTCGCCAAAAGTAACTACTTTGCTCATTGTTTTATCTCCTTTACAGTTTTAACCGCTTCGGC
>CACZIY010000073.1:6777-15229 GCA_902781345.1 Oscillospiraceae bacterium
CAAGCAAATACTGCTTTGCAGTTTAAGTAATCGGCAATATTTTTTGTGTTAATACCGCCTGTCGGCATAAATTTAACCTTTGTATAAGGTGCTGCCA
Organism: Oscillospiraceae bacterium; assembly: GCA_902781345.1. Classification (GTDB taxonomy): domain Bacteria; phylum Bacillota; class Clostridia; order Oscillospirales; family Acutalibacteraceae; genus RUG11462. Next base: position 6,875 of record CACZIY010000073.1, read on the forward strand.
TTGCGCTTATCATTTTTACACCGCCTGCAGCTTCGGCAGGGAAGAATTTGAGATATTCAAGTCCCAAAGCTAAACCTTGTTCAACTTCACTTGGTGTACAAACGCCTGGTATTATAGGATAACCCTTTTGCAAGCAATGCTTTACAACCTCAGGGTTAAGACCAGGGCTTACAATTGCGCTAGCACCTGCTGCCATTGCTTTATCAGCCTGTTCTGTCGTAAGTACAGTTCCTGCAATAATAAGAAAATCAGGATAATCCTTTGCAATATTTTTAATTGCTTGCTCGGCAGCCGAAGTTCTGAAAGTTACCTCAGCAGCACAAAGACCGCCTTTTTTCAAGGCGGCAGCAAGAGGTGAAGCGTCGTCAGCATTATCTATTTTAATAACAGGAATAACTGACAATTCTTCCATTTGTTTAATCAAATTATTCATTGTAAATTACCTCTTTTTAAAGTGCAGTTTGTGTATCATTAGGGTCGCCGTTTCTTGCGAGGTCATATTCTTTTGACCAGTCAAGATCACGATATTCTTCGCCACGAGGGTCATTTTTAATCCAATCAAGCAACATATCAAGCATTTCTTCTGTCCAGGTATTTCTGTCGATTTGTGCTGTTGTAAATTTGTTTTGAGCAATCATTTCAAAACCGAAATCGTCTTTAACGTGAGTTTTTGCAGCACCCTCAACAACATCTTGAACTAAGTGAGCAGGAATAAATAATACACCGCCACCAGCACCGAAAACGATATCGCCAGGTAAAACAGTTGCTTTACCAATTCTTGTAACACCGTTAAAGTCTTTCATAACAAATTCACGAATTGGTGTTGGGTCGATACCTCTGTAATAAACCTGAACACCCTCAACTTGTTTCATTTGCTCGGTATCACGAATACCGCCCCAGATTACGCCGCCACCGGTTTTGGTTTTGGTTTTAATAGCAGTTGTTAAGTTACCACCTAAGAAAGTGCCTTTGAAAATTTTATCATACATATCGGCAACAACTACATCGCCCTCAACAAGTGAGTCGATAACCCATTGGTTATAGTTACCGTTTCTTTTCTCTCTTGCGCCAACTGAGAACATAACATCGTGTAAGTCAGGACGGGTAGGAACAAATGAGCAAGTAACAGCTCTACCGATAAGCTTTCTTCCGTCATCGTGTAAGGTTTTAAGGTCGCCCTCAAATTGTGATTCGTAGCCTAATAAGTAAATAGGTTTCCAAACCTCTTCAAGAGTCATTCCTCTTAATGCTTCAAGATATTTGTCCTCAACATAAGGACGGCCATCAGGAAGTCTTTTTCCTTTCCAAAGCGGAGTTAATTCGATAATTTCTTCTCTACTATTAAACTGTATCATTTTTTACACCTCTATTAAAATGTTTTTATCGCTATTTTTATTTAAATCAATTTCTATCTTTTTACCGTCAATTACTAATTCGTATTTACCGTAAAAACCTCTGAATTTCACTTCGCCATTTTTTATGGTAGTTTCGCCACAAGTGGTCCATTCGTGATTGATAAGTCGGTCTAAAACCTTGTAAGCGGCTTTTTCTCTACCGTTTCTTACAAGTCCGCCAAAAGGCAAATTTTCACCGACTGCACTTCTGTTCTTTTCGGTTAAAATACTGTTATCATCAAGATTCCACCAGAAAATGCCTGACATACTTTCGTGTGAGAAACAACACTTATAAATTCGCTCGGTGGCAAGCGCCTGAACTTCCTCATCTTCACAAGAAAGACCGATTTCCGAAAGCACAAGCGGTTTTTTAAGTCGTGCATAAGTATCAAGCAAATCATAAAAACGCTCTGCGTCATAAAGGTTTTGATAAAGTGGAGAGTCATCAGTATGACATTGAATACCAATCCTATCAATTTTTAAGCCTTGTTTAATTAAGCGGTCAAGTAATTGATAGTAAGCGCCATAAATTCCTCTTAATTCGCAAATTGCAGCACCCGTTGCTTCGTTAAGAATAAGCTCGTTATTCGGGAAGTATTTTTTACCGAGTGCAAAAATTCTTTCAATATAATCATCAGGAGGAAAAACGCATTTCCAATCGGTATTTTTAGTTTCGTGCTTTAAATCCCAAAGCCTTGAAGGCTCATTTAAGCAATCAAAAACTGAAATTCTGTCAGCGTAAAGCTCAGATATTTCTTTAAAACGCTTTTCGATTAAAGGGTATAATTCGTCCCAATTTTCAGGCAACCATTTTGGTATAAATTCGTGCCAAAAAAGCGGATGACCTTTTAGCTTTAAGCCGTTTTCTTCGCAGTATTTAACAACGCTTTCAACAGGGGGACGACGATAAACATCATTTTTAACATCAGCCGAATATCTTAAATAATCCTGCTTTGGCTCAGTACCCTCCCAATAAAGCGGAACAACCGCAGTATTGAAAAGCTTTTTCCATTGCTTTAAATAAGTTTCTTCGGCCTCTTTGTCGTCATATTGACCGAGCATAAAAATATTACAACCAAAATCAAAATCAATTTGCTTTAACTTATAAGAAACTTCCTTATTTTCTAAAAGCTTACCGTTTGATTTTATTGTTATCGAAAAATCGCCTTTTCGGTTTTTTTCAATATCCTTATCGGCTCTGCTGTTGAAATAATCAGCGCTGTTTTCAATAGCCTTTTTAATAAATGACATACTTAAACTCCAATTTATTAAAGAATAATTGTAACAAGTGGTTTTTCGGGTGAAACTGTAATTTTCTTAACAACTTCATCTTTACCTAACTTTATTTTAACTTCATAATCACCATTAAAGCCGTCAAATGAAGCGTAACCTTTTTCGTTAGTAACAACCTTTTCACTTGTGTGCCATTCTTTATTAATTAAGCGGTCAAGTGTTTTGTAAGCTGGTTTTTTTGTAAAATCATTAAGCAATAATCCGCCGCCGAAATAATTTTCATCAAACGGTGCGTTAGGTGAAACCTTAACTGCGGTGTTATCAACCAAATTCCACCAAACAATTGATTTTACATTTTTCATTGAAAACCAAATTTTATACATATTTTCGGTAATAATATTTTGCATTTCGAGATACTTTTCTCTGCCGTCATAAGATGGAATTGTAAGTTCTGAAATATGAATATCTTTACCGAGAGTAGAATAGGTGTTAATCATTTCAATCATATGCTCAGCGGTGAATTTTTGAGGCTCATCACTAATAAGCATATCTTCATTGTGGAACAAATGGCATTGCATGCCTATGCCATCAAGTTTTACGCCGCTTTCAATAAGTTTTTTTGCTTGTAAATAAAGTGCCGAAGCCTTACCTTTATAATAATTTGGGTTAAACAAGCACTGAAAATCATTTAAAATTAAATGGTTATCGTGGAATAAATCGTTTGCTCTTTTCCAAGCGGTTTCGAGTGCATCATCTGGCAAATACTTTAATCCGTCACAAGCCCCGATAAACTCATTGGTAACGTCCCAAACAGGAATTTTTGAACCATATTTTTCAGCGAGAATCTTAAAACGGTTTTCAATAGCCTTGCCGACAAAGAATTTATCTTTATCTAAAAGCCATTGCGGCAAACCGAGTGATGGGTTGCACCAAAGCAAATTATGTCCTTTCGGCTCGCAACCAACCTTTTCGCAAAATTCCAGCATAGCTTCAGCAGGAGGTCTGCGGTAAATATACGGCGAATCTTTTTCAAAACGCCATTTATTTTGTTCAGGCTCATCATCTTTCCAATAAAAAGGAACAACGGCTTGATTAAATAAATCTTTAAAAACTTGCTCGTATTGCTCGTTCTTTTCCTTAGAGTCAAACTGACCTGCCAAAAAGGCATTACAGCCGAATTTAAATGAGTGTGAAATCTGCTCAATTTGGATTTCGGCATTTTTAACCTCTTGACCGTTTTTGTCATAAACTTCGAGTCTTGTAAAGGTTTTGCGATTGGCATTAATATTCTTTTCAACCGCTTTTGAAAGTCCGTTTTTCTCTAAATCTGCTAAATCTCTGACTTGTTCAACCAAAATATTAGCTTCTTCGTCAGAGAGTATTCTGCGTTTTGGTAAAGACCAAGGTTTAGGTAATGGCATAAAATCAACTCCAAATTCTATCGTTTGAAAATTCTTTATCCCAAGATGAAGTATCTTCCCACATACCAGGAATATCTGGGTTAATGTGTTGTTTGATTAACTCTTCATTAAGGCCATCAATACCAAGACCTGGTTTTTCAGGAACTTTGATAAAGCCGTCTTTAAAGATAGGGTTATCAATACCTTTAACAAGGTCAGCCCACCAAGGAACATCAACTGAGTGGAATTCGAGTGCTAAAACATTGTGCATTGCTGCCGCTGTGTGAACTGCTGCCATACAAGCAATTGGGCTTTCAGCCATGTGAATTGCAGTTGCAACACCTTTTTCGTCAGCATAATCAGCAATTTTCTTTAATTCTAAAGCACCGCCGCAAGTTAAAATGTCAGGGTGAATTACCGAAACACCGCCTGCGTCAATGAGGTCCATAAAGCCTTCTTTTAAGTAGATATCTTCACCTGTGCAAACAGGGATAGTAGTGCTGTTTTTAAGTCTAACATATTGGTCGGTATATTGCCATGGTACCATATCTTCAATCCAAGCGAGGTTGTATGGCTCCATTTTGCGAGCAAAACGAATACAATCCTCAACGCAAATGTGACCGAAGTGGTCGATTGCCAAAGGTACTTCATAGCCGATAACTTCACGAACTTGTTTTACATAGTCTTCAAGGAAGTCAAGACCTTTTTCAGTAAGATGAATACCTGTAAATGGGTGAGCAGTAGTAACAATTTGATAGCTCTTTTGTGCTTTAACCATTTCAGCAGTTACCGAACCGCCTTGTACATTTAAAATATGAGGTGCATATTTTTTCATATCCTCAATAAATCCGAGCGGTGCATTTAATGTACCTGGCTCGTCAAGCAAAAGACCGATACCAAGGTCCATTTTAAGAAATGTAAAGCCCATATCCATTCTCTTTTTCAAAGCAAGACCCATATCATGACCAGTATGCTTACCGTCAACATCAGTATCGCAATAAACTCTTACTTCATCACGGAATTTACCGCCGAGCAATTGGTAAACAGGAACGCCATAAGCTTTACCTGCCAAATCCCAAAGAGCGATTTCAATACCTGAAACGCCGCCACCTTGACGAGAAGGACCGCCGAATTGTTTGATTTTTCTGAATATTTTGTCAACATTGCAAGGGTTTTCGCCTAAAATTCTGCTTTTAAGCATAAGAGCATAGGTTTTAGAAGAAGCATCACGCACTTCACCGTAACCTGTAATACCTTGGTTAGTTTCAATTTTGAGAATTGTACATCTTTTTGGTGCGTCTGTGATGTCAACAAATCTCATATCTGTAATTTTAAGTTCTGAAGGGTTTGAAGAGTAATTCATAATATTCTCCTTTGTTTGAATAAATTTTATTTTACCTTACACCGTTATATTACATTAAGGGTTGCAAAAATTCATTAACTATATTATAATATTTACAAACAATATTACGATTTGGAGAATTTTGTTATGATAAAAACATTAGGTGAACTTCTTTTGGAAAACGGCAAGCCACTTTTGAAGATGTGGAATGTCAGCGTTGACGAGGGAAAAAGGCAATATGTTCATCATCAACACACAAGATTTGAACTTACCGTAGTTGAAAGCGGACACGGTGAATATACCACGCAAAAGGCAACTTATCCTATGAATCCTGGTGATGTTTTTGTATTCTCATCAAACGAGGTTCACAGCATTACAAGGGTTTTTGAAGGCGGGCTTAGTTTAACCAATTTACACTTTGAGCCAAGATACTTAAATTCGACTAACTCGGAAGAGCATATTGAAAACTATATTAATTTTTGCTTTTTTCATTCGTCTGATTTTGAAAACCGAATTCCAGCCGAAAAAGCAACAAATATTTTAGAGAATTTTCAGAAAATTAAAACCGAACTAAAAAACAATGATATTGAATATCCTGTTGCGGTAAAAGCGCATTTGAATTTGATTTTGATAGATTTACTTAGAAATCATAACTATTCTTCGACCGCAGTTTTAGAAAAAACCGATAGCATTTTCAATATTATGAATGTTTATGATTATATTGATGAGCATTTGTGTGAAGAAATAACGCTAAACGATTTAGCGAGTATTGCAGGGCTTTCGCCGAATTATTTTTCGCATTTATTTAAGAAAAATAACGGTATTTCACTTTGGGATTACATTACCGCAAAGCGAATTGAAAAAGCAATAAACATTTTGCAACACAATAGGGAACTTACTATTCTTGAAATTGCGCTTGAATGTGGTTTTAATAATACAACCAACTTTAACAAGGCGTTTAAAAAGCAAAAATGCTTAACGCCGAGTGAGTATCGAAAAAATCCTACTTTATTATACCACTAATTTAATGTTTTGTGTAAAAAATCATAAAAAAATAAAAAATAACGCAATTTATTTACAATTTATTCTTTTATTTTTGAAAGTTTTATGTTATTATATAATAGATTAAATGGGTATAAGTATCCCAAAGGAAAGGATTTTTTTGAAAAATGGGAATTAGAGATATTTTGTTAGGTTCTTATTCAAAAAGAGAATTGAAAAAAATAGAGCCTATCAAACAGAAAGTATTATCTTATGAAGATGAATATGCAAAATTAAGCGATGAGCAGTTAAGAGCAAAAACTGATGAGTTTAAACAACGCTTGAATAACGGTGAATCGCTTGATGATATTTTGCCAGAGGCATTCGCAGTTTGTCGTGAAGGCGCTTGGCGTGTACTCGGTATGAAACCTTATCCTGTTCAGGTTATCGGTGGTATTGTTTTACACCAAGGCAGAATTGCCGAAATGAAAACCGGTGAAGGTAAAACGCTCGTTGCTACCTTGCCAGCTTACTTAAACGGTCTTACAGGTAAAGGTGTTCACATTGTAACTGTAAACGATTACCTTGCAAAGCGTGACTCTGAGTGGATGGGTAAGCTTTACAGATTTTTAGGTCTTACAGTAGGTCTTATCACTCACGATGTTGAGGGTGATGACCGCCGTGAAGCATATAATGCTGATATTACTTATTGCACTAATAACGAACTCGGTTTCGATTATCTTCGTGATAATATGGTAACTTACAAAGAGGAAAGAGTGCAAAGAGGTCATAGCTTCGCCATTGTCGATGAGGTTGACTCAATCTTGATTGATGAAGCGAGAACACCGCTTATTATTTCAGGTCAGGGCGACAAATCGACCGACCTTTACCAAAGAGCTGATTCACTTGCAAAATCACTCAAAATGGTAAAAGTTAAAAATATTAATTCAAAAGAAGAAGCCGAGGACCAAGTGGATGCTGACGGCGATTATATTGTTGATGAAAAGGCAAAAACCGCAACACTTACCGCAAGCGGCGTTAAAAAAGCCGAAAGTTTCTTTAATATTGAAAACTTAAATGACCCTGATAATATTACTATTGCTCACCATGTAAATCAGGCCATTAAAGCCCATGGTGTTATGATAAGAGATATTGACTATGTTGTAAAAGACGGCGAGGTTATTATCGTTGATGAATTTACAGGCCGTCTTATGTTCGGTAGAAGATATAACGAAGGTCTTCATCAGGCAATCGAAGCAAAAGAGCATGTGAAAGTTGCTCATGAGTCAAAAACACTTGCAACAATTACATTCCAAAACTTCTTCCGTCTTTATGACAAATTGTCAGGTATGACAGGTACTGCACTTACAGAGTCGCAAGAGTTTGCTGAAATTTATAAGCTTGATGTTGTTGAAATTCCAACAAACAAACCTATGGCAAGACTTGATAATCCTGATGTTGTTTATAAAACCGAACTTGCAAAATTCAATGCGGTTATTGATGACATTGTTGCTCGCCATGAAAAAGGTCAACCTGTACTTGTAGGTACAATTTCAATTGAAAAATCAGAACGCCTTAGTAAGCTTTTGAAAAGAAGAGGCATTAAACATAATGTATTAAACGCTAAAAACCATCGCCAAGAGGCTGAAATTATCGCTCAGGCTGGTAAATTCGGTTCAGTTACTATCGCCACTAATATGGCAGGTCGTGGTACCGATATTATGCTCGGCGGTAACGCTGAATATATGGCAAAAGCTATGATGAAAAAGCAAGGCTATGAAGATGAGCTTATTGCTGAGGCAACAGGCTTTGCCGAAACTGATGATACTGATATTTTAAATGCGAGAAAGCTTTTTGCTGAACTTAATGAAAAGTATAAAGAAGAAATTAAACCTGAAACTCAAAAGGTAATAGAAGCAGGCGGTCTTTGCATTATCGGTACAGAGCGTCATGAATCTCGCCGAATTGATAACCAGTTACGAGGTCGTGCAGGTCGTCAAGGCGA
>CACZIY010000074.1 GCA_902781345.1 Oscillospiraceae bacterium
TATGTTGAATGATGCTCAAAAAGAACAAGTTAATACTTGGGCAAATCATAAATAATTCGAGAGGAGAATTTTTAAAATGAAATTTGAAGAAATTAAAATGGAATTTGAAAAATATGCTACTCTTGATATTATCGCAGAGAGCGAGACAGTTCCAGAGCAAACAACATATTCAAACGAGGGCGATAACGACCCTTATGCAGATGACAAATTCTAATTAGAAAAATTGAAAATCCACTCGCTTTAAGCGGGTGGATTTTTTTGAACAGATTTGACGGCGGGATCTTGCTCCCGCCGATTTAGTTTGAGCAAAACCACCCTTTAGTCGCCGAACGGCGACAGTTCCCCTCAAGGGGCACCTTAATATGTCATTGCAAAGCATAAAGTTAAATAGAATATCAACCCTGAGGCGACACAAAACCAAAAGCATCATCACCCTTTTCGCCGAAGAGTATGCCAGCGGTGGTTCACCGTGCCGTCCCCTTTGGGGAAGGTGTCATCGTTAGATGACGGAAGGGGGAAAGCCTCCACTGTCAAGGGGAGGGGGACCGCTTGCGGTGGAAGGGTTGTAGGTTTTAGTGAAAAATGAATAGTGAATAAAGAATAATTAATAATTAATGTGTGCCTTACGGCACGAAATATAATAAAGCCCTCTCCTCGAGGGAAGCAAAGTTTTGCAAGGCAAAACTCGAATGAGGTGTTTGTTGCATTTAATTTGCATTTGTTTATCAAATTGTATAAAAAGCAGTCTAAGTTTTCGGTTTTTAAATAAAAATCGTTTGATTTTTGAATTGACAACGCATTGCAATAATGCTATAATGTTTATGCACAAAATCAGGTGCATGAAAAAAACTATTTCTAAGGAGACTAAAATTATGAAAAAAGTCGTATCTTTATTGGTATCAATAGCTTTATTGGTAACAATGGTATCAACATTGGCAGTTGTATCAAAGGCTGATACAACATCGGTTACTTACACTATGGACGAAGGCTCAAGAATGCAAAGTGCAGATGCAGGTTGGGCAACTCCTTCAAGCACTTTTGGCGCAGTAAAATATATGCAGGTTGATGACAACTGGGTGTTAAGATTACCTGCTAAAGGTGATAGTGCTTTTGGTTTCAGACTTCCAAGCGATTGGGCAAGCGCAGCAGGCGAGGGATTTACTCCTGTTTCAATTTCAATTAAAATGGCACGAGGAGCTTCATTATCAAGTATGCATTTTGTTGATGCATATTTCTCTACTGAAGTAGGCGGAGGTAATTCTGCAAAAGGCAATAAGTATTTGTGGAACTCAGCAGCTAAATATCCTGGTGCATATCCAACTTTTTCTACTTATACAATTGATTTATCACAAGTAACAGAGGGCACACTCTCTGACTATACATACTTAACATTTAAACCTAAGAATAGCACAGGTGCTGCTGATGATGCAGGTGTTTATATTGATGATGTAACTATCAATTATGAGGGTGAGGCAGTTCCTGTTGACCCTTATGAAAATATTGCAATTGCAACTAATGCTGAAGCACAACTTCGTATTGGCGTTTCAAACGGTATCAGATTCTTGACAACAGTTGACGCTGAAAAAGTAGCAGCCGCTAAAGCAAATGGCTATACAGTTACAATGGGTACGCTCATTGCTCCTTTAAGCGCCGGCGAATTAACTACTGCTACAACACCTGTTCTTAATGTTACAACAGACGGTTACTTTAAAAACGAAGCAGGCACAATTGCAGGCTCAATCGTTGCTATTAAAGCAATTAATATTGCAAAAGATTTTGTTGCCCGTGGTTATGTAACTTTAACTAAAGGTGGTGACTCGACAACTTATTATGCAACACAACCTGCTACAGGTCGTTCATTAAAAACATTAGCATCTGCTGCTATGGCTGATACTACTTTCTTTAACCAACTCAATGATGACCAACAAGCATTAGTTTTCAATTGGGCAAACGCATAAACTAAAAAGGAGAGGTTTTTAATGAGATTTGACGATATTAAAATTGAATTAGAAAAGCACGCATCTTTAGATGTTATTGCTGAAAGTGTTGAAGACCCGACTCAACAAACAACATATTCAAACGAGGGTGCAAACGACCCTTATGAAGATGACAAATTCTAAATAAAGATTATTAGGAACGGTGAAATACCGTTCCTATTTTTTTATTAGAATTTAGGGTGTTTATATTCAAAAAAATATTGACATATTATCAATATAGTGGTATTATTAGATTAATGTGGAGATATGTATACTTTATATAGTATTAATATATATCAAACTCTTACATTCGGGCGAACACGCGGCCTGTTTAAATATATAAAACAAGTGCAAAATGCCTTGTTAAATTTAATAACAGCGGTTAATATATTAGGAGGTTCTGCAAATGAACTGGTTATTTTACATCATTGCAGTCGCCGCCATCATTGTAGTTGGAATTATTTGTTTTATTTTAGGTTCTTCTCATCGTAAAAAAATCGCTGAGAATGAAATAGGTTCTGCCGAAGCAGAAGCAAAAAGAATATTGTCTGACGCAATGAAAAATGCGGAGGCTAAGAAAAAAGAAGCTGTTCTTGAAGCGAAAGACGAAATTTACCAAATGCGTAATGATGCCGAAAAGGAAATTAAAGAGCGCAGAGGTGATGTTCAGCGTCAAGAAAGAAGACTTCAACAAAAAGAAGAGTCATTAGACAAAAAATTAGAAAATTACGAGAAAAAAGAAGAAAAACTTCAACAAAAGCTTAAAGTAGTTGAAGAAAAAACCGAGGAGTTAGATGAATTAAAAACTGCTCAAAGAGATATGCTTAAAAAGATTTCTGGCTATTCAGTTGAAAAAGCTAAAGAGGAACTTTTAAAAAGCCTTGAGGAAGAGTTAATTCACGACAAAGCGGTACTTATTAAAGATTACGAACAAAAGGCTAAAGACGAGGCTGAGAAAAATGCGAGAGAAATTATTGCTCTTAGCATTCAAAGATGTGCAGCCGACCACACAAGCGAAACTACTGTTTCGGTTGTAAATCTTCCTAATGATGAAATGAAAGGAAGAATTATCGGTAGAGAGGGTAGAAATATTACCGCCCTTGAAACACTTACAGGTGTTGACCTTATTATTGATGATACCCCTGAGGCAATTACAGTTTCTTGCTTCGACCCAATCAGAAGAGAGATTGCAAGAACTGCTCTTGAAAAGCTTATTGCTGACGGTAGAATACATCCTACTCGCATTGAGGAGATGTATGAAAAAGCTAAAAAAGAAGTTGAAAACATTATTAAATCCGAAGGCGAGCGTGCTATTCTTGACACAGGCGTCAGAGGAATTCATCCTGAACTTGTTAAATTGCTCGGTAAATTGCATTACAGAACAAGCTTCGGTCAAAATGTTTTAAAACATTCTTTAGAGGTTGCTTACATTTCAGGACTTATCGCTTCAGAGCTCGGCGAAGATGTTACTCTTGCTAAAAGAGCAGGTCTTTTGCATGATATTGGTAAAGCGCTTGATCACGAAATGGAAGGCTCGCATATTCAACTCGGTGTTGATGTTGCTAAAAAATATAAAGAGAGTGAAGCAGTTGTTCACGCAATTCACGCTCACCACGGTGATATTGAGGCAAAAACAGTTATTGCTTGCATAGTTCAGGCGGCAGATGCAATTTCTGCTTCAAGACCAGGTGCCAGACGAGAGAATATCGAAAACTACATTAAACGACTTGAAAGATTGGAAGAAATCGCAAATTCTTATAAAGGTGTTGAGCGTTCTTTCGCTATTCAAGCGGGTAGAGAAATCAGAATTGTAGTTAAACCTAATGTTATTGATGATGACAAAATGGTTATTGTTGCTCGTGATGTTGCAAAACAAATTGAGGAAGAACTCGATTATCCGGGTCAAATCAAGGTTAATGTAATTCGTGAAAGCAGAACAGTTGACTACGCAAAATAAAAAATAAAATCCCGAAGTTTTAGGCTCTACTTAGAGAATCGGGGCCTGTTGACAAATTTATTGTATTTTTTATAATATAATTGAAGAATATTGATTTTGAAAAGGACTATTATTTTTTTGATAATGGTCCTTTTTTATGTTATAATTTACATATGGGTAGAAAAACAAAAAAGCAGCAAGCGATTGACTTGCTGCAGGAACTAAACGAAAATGAACTTAAAGAGGTTCTAAATGCATTTGATAATAGTTTAACCGATAACCTATATCAAAATTTAGAAAGAAGCATAAGAAAGGAGTGTCCATACTGTCATTCGGAAAATATTATACAAAAAGGTAAAAACAATATTGGTTTAACTCAATTCAAATGTAAAAACTGTAACAAAAAATTTAATATTCTATCTAAAACACCATTAGAAAAAACTCCATACAGCTGGAATGTTTGGGTTAGCGTGTTAGAATATATGCTAAAACGGCAATCAATTAAAACTATTAGACATAATCTAATAACTAATAAAATTGTTTCAAACATTTCAGAAGAAACAGTATCCGCTATGGAAAACAAACTAAGAAATTCATTTATAGAATTACCTCTTCCTAAATTAGAGGGCATAATTCAATGTGATGAAAAACACTTTCGTGAAAGTCAAAAAGGAACTAAAAATCCTATAAATGTGTTAGATAGCGGTAATAGAAAAGGTCATAAGAGAGCAACACCTTCAAAGTACGGAACAATGGGTCCAGAGTTTTCAACTATTTGTTGTGCTGTAGATGGTTCTGGTCATTCTATTGCTAAAGTTGTACGAATGGGATACATGAGTCTTGAAGATTTTGAAGATGATATGGCAATTCATTTTGAAAACATTACTTTTCTTTGTAGTGATATGAATACTGTATATACTCAATATGCTTCAATTCATAAAATCCCGCAATATGTTTGTAATAGCGGCTATCATAAAATAATGGCAAAATGTAATACACAAGCTAAAAAAGTTGCTGCTTACGAACAAGATAAACTTGATTATATAGTCGGCGCGGGAATAATGAGTTATAATAAGATGGTTAGTTTTAGAAACATCAATAAACTTACTATTAATGGTGTAAATGCTTACCATAGTGAATTGGAACGATACATTAATCATATTGCAAAAGGTGTATCTACAAAACATTTACAAGCTTGGGTGTCGTTTTTTAATTATTGTAATAATTATCGTGTTGATAATGGTCATTATCCTTCAACTTATGAGGATGCTGAAAAAATCTTAATTGAAATAATAAAATTAAGAAACCCGATAAAAGTTGATGATATTAAAACTCAAAAGGATTTAACTAAACGACAACCAAAAAGATACACTAAAAAGTTTATAAAGAAAACTGTTGCTGCAAGGATTAAATCTAACAATCCATATATTAAATTCACTGAAGAAGATGGTATATGGATAGTTAATAAAAAGAAAAGTATAGATTTGCTCCCTGAATACAAAAGGCGACAACTTGCTAAAGCATTAAGGATTAAGCCTTTTTCACCTATAGCGGTTTCTTCTGCTGATTTGAAAAAGAAACTATTATCTCATCCTGATTTAGAAGATGCTCTATATGTGTTAGCAAACGGTGATAGTAATACTTAATACAGACATATTTAAAAGCCGAGTAGGATATCCTACTCGGCTAGGTTTTTATAGTGATACTAAAAATTATAACTTCTTTATTGTCTTTTTGTACTCCGATATGTATTCATTTGCCTTTTTAAAAAAGCAACTTAAATTATACTCTACAAAACTAAATATACATGTATTAATAATATACAGTTCTTTCTTACAATTTAATAACTCATATTGCTTTTCAAATAGCATTGAGTCATCCAAACAAACAAATTCTTCTACAGTTGGAAAGGAGTATTCGCCTTTAATAATGTAATTATATTTCATAATATGCATAATTGCTAATTCATAAAAAATATCTTCAGTATATAATTTGACATTTTGATATTTATTTGCGCCCTCAGAATTAACTATGCTCTTATAATTACAAATATCAGATTTTAAAACTTTTTTATCTTTAAAGTTTTCGTCTAAAAAAATATTAGTATGTCTAAATGATTGCATCATAGGATAATTTATGTACAATTTACCATTATCAGTAGAATTATTAAAATGTTTTAATAATTTTTCTAAACATTCCGAATCTAACTCAGCCTCAGGGGCATGCGGGTCTAAATCAAATATCATAAAAATATCGGTATAAGTTTTACTTAGAGTTTCAATTTCTTTATTCGAAGTTGATTTCAATTTCAATTCTTCCAACAAATCAATATTTTCATCAAAAGAGCCATTTGGAAACATAGATTTAATCAATATATGAATGTTAGTATTGTATACAAAAAATTCATAATCTTTATACCCATCGATTATAGCATTAACCGTTTTAAAAAAATTAGGTTCATCTTTTTTTCCTTCTACGATAAACAATACATTCTTATTCATTAAATTCACCATTACGATACATTTTTTCCAAATTATGAACTACACGAAGTTCTCTATTTGTCAAAGAAGTAAATGGAGCCACTTTACCATTACTAATGTTTAAATAACAATCTGGTCTTAAAATTGTATTACTAATTAGAGAAGTATTATGAGAAGTAAGCATTGCTTGTACATTGTTTAGTTCTGCAATAAACTTCAACACTTTTTTAGATAACTCATAATGGTAAAAAGCATCAAACTCATCTATAAACAAAAAAGAAATTTTATCAAAATAACTATTCCAAAAAAACAGCAGTTCTAAAGCTTTTGTGCCACTAGATGCAACCTCATTAAATATTACAGGTTGTTTGCCTATTATTTGAACTAATATGCTTTCAGATTCTGGCAATGTCTCTACTTTAGCTGCCTTTAAACGTATCTCAATATCTCCAAGTTCTCGTAAAAAAGATTCAAATTCGTTTAATAAGTTATTATTTATAATATATTGATTAATATTCTCTCTTCCATTCAAAAGACCAATATATGCATTACCATCTTGTGTGGCCCTGAACCACAACATGTTTTTTGCAAAATTAATTATAAAATTCACATCTGAATCTTCCTGTTGATTAGAATTGTTAGCAATAAATCTTAATACAGATAAAGAACTCTCAATTGATTCAATAGTTAATGTATCAGCATTAATTAAATTCATGTTTTCAAAATTACCTGTGCTATTCTTATAATTGTAAGTATAAACCAACTGTCCATCGATAAATAAGCTTTCCTCTAAAAATTCTGTTGGTCTTGTTTTCTTATATTCAAATAAAATAATCTTTTTGCCATTGGAAAATTCATAAGAAAAAGAAGCATACTTTTTATTGGAATAACCATTTAAAAAACTGAGCTCATCTGTTTGATGCTCATTAGTTTGATTATCTGTCAAAGATAATACGATATCAAATAATGCATAACCCAAATTGCTTTTACCGCTTGCATTGGTTCCTAAAACCAACATTTTACTAATTAAATCATCCTTTACACAGTATTGATTATACTGATAATCATGTTTATTAGTAAAATCTACAATTACTTCGTCATTAAAATTCTTGTAATTGCTTACTTTAAATTTTCTTAGCATATTATCACCCATATCAATTCTACCTCAAAATTCTAAATATGTCAACACTTTGCCGTAAAAAAAATACGGCATTTAATAAAATATATTATTAATGTTTCAAAACAATGTCAATATATGCATATTGTTTTAGATTTCTAAATACTTCATCTATAATTTAATATATATTCAACAGGACATTCAAGGACTTTATTTTTGTATAAAATGAATAAAACTAAACTCTATATTTTTACATAAAGTTTAAAAAATATAAAACTCAAGCAACACCTTCATTATATTTTTAAAAAAGTTTAAAACTTATTTTTAATATAATATAAACTATTATTTTAAAAAATGTTTTACTTCCATATTAATACTGTGCTAAATTATTATAAATAATTCTAAAAGTCATCAATAAAATATTGGTGATTTTTTTACTTTTGTCAACAAAAGTTTTATAGTTAATTATCGATTTATTTACAAATAATGTAAAATATACACGAAAATTGTTGACAATATTGGTAAAATATGTTAATATAAAGTGAAAAATTTAATATATTTCAAATATTTTTATTCTAAAGGAGTGATTTTAATGAAATCAAACTTAAACTTAAAAACCAAGATAACATCATTAATTTTGACATTAACAATCATTATTTCTGCTTTTGCAATTCCAGCGGTAGCAGAAGAAAACAACACAAATAATCCAAATCTTTCACTTATTACTGATAGTGTTGAATTGTCAAATGATGTAAGAAATGCAATTAATCGCGATTTAAGCGATAATGATATCGCACCTGACTTTAATAACTCAAATATAATACCTTATTTTAATAAGTATAGTGTTAATAATGCAGGATTTTGGAGTTATGATGACATAAGTATAAGCAAAGAAAACGGATTAATGTCGTATTCTAAAGACTTTTTCCATTTAGAT
>CACZIY010000075.1 GCA_902781345.1 Oscillospiraceae bacterium
CTACTTCATCATTTCTAAAAACATTAGAGAGATTATTGATATTATCAAATTCCTCAACCTCGCCGTCATAGTCGTTAATGGTATCAGCAAATTTAATAATATTCATCATTTCTTGGGTTAATTCGTCAATTTCAGCTTCATCAATATGAAGTTTTGAAAGTAACGCAATATCCATAATTTCCTGTTTATCAATCATCTATAATCTCTCCTTTTTTATAATTTTAGTCCTCCCCTTGACAGGGGAGGCTATTTTATCTTAATTTAATGTGGATTTCACGAAGCTGTTGTTCTGTAACTTCGTTAGGTGCGCCCATCATAGTATCCTGAGCGTTTGAATTCATAGGGAATGCAATAACTTCACGAATATTTTCTTCGCCAGTAAGTAACATAATCATTCTGTCAACACCTGGTGCCATACCTGCGTGAGGTGGTGCGCCGTATTGGAATGCAGTATAAAGACTGCGGAATTTTTCTTTCAAGGTTTCCTCTGAATAGCCTGCAATTTGGAACGCTTTTTTCATAATCTCGATATCGTGGTTACGAACTGCGCCAGATGACAACTCAACACCGTTACAAACGATATCGTACTGATAAGCGTTAATATCGCAAGGGTTTTTAGTGTTCAACGCTTCAAGACCGCCTTGTGGCATTGAGAATGGGTTGTGAGTGAAAATAATATTGCCCTCATCATCTTCCTCGAACATTGGGAAGTCAACGATATAGCAAAGCTCAAATGTATCCTTCAAAAGCTCTAAGCGTTTGCCAAGCTCTTGTCTTATTTGACCAGCCAAAAGCGGTGCAACTGACGGAGCGTCAGCAATAAAGAACAATACATCATCAACCTTTAAGTTGGCTCTTGAACGCAACTCTTCACGCTGTTGTTCGGTTAAGAATTTATCAATCGGGCCTTTATAAGTGCCATCTTCTAAAACGGTGATATAGCCTAAGCCTTTCATACCAATGCTTTCGGCAAATTTAAGCATTTTTTCAAAGAAACCTTTTGAACATTTGCCTGCAGGAGCATTAATACCTCTTACACATTGACCTCTGAAAGGTTTAAAATCACTTTCTACGAACATATCAGAAAGCTCGATAATTTCGAGCGGATTGCGCAGATCAGGCTTGTCAGTACCGTATTTTACCATAGCTTCAGCATAAGGAATACGCTTGAAAGGTGCAGGCGAAACTTCCTTATCACTGAATTTCTTAAAAGTATCATAAAGCACTTCTTCTGCAACTTTAAATACATCTTCTTGAGTTGCGAAAGCCATTTCAAAGTCTAACTGATAAAATTCACCAGGGCTTCTGTCTGCTCTTGCATCTTCATCTCTGAAGCAAGGTGCAATTTGAAAATACTTATCAAAGCCCGAAACCATAAGCAACTGTTTAAACAACTGTGGTGCTTGCGGAAGTGCATAAAATTTACCCTTATGCTTTCTTGATGGGATAAGATAATCTCGTGCGCCCTCTGGCGAAGAAGCCGAAAGAATAGGAGTTTGAATTTCCAAAAATCCCATTTCGGTCATTTTTTGACGCAAATAAGAAATAATTTGCGAACGAAGCACAATATTGTTATGAACCTTTTTATTTCTAAGGTCTAAATAGCGGTATTGCAAACGAACCTCTTCAGTTGTTTTTGTAGAGGTTGCAACCTCGAAAGGCAAGTTGTTTTTCGCTTTACCAAGCACCTTAAAGGTTTCGGCTTTAACTTCTATAGTACCTGTTGCAATTTTTGGGTTATAGGTTTCTTCATCTCTTTGCAAAACCTCGCCCGAAATTGTAACGGTAGACTCTTTTGAAACGCCTTTAATCATTTCTTCGTCTTTTATAACAACCTGCAAAACGCCGGTTTCATCTCTAAGGTCAACAAACAAAATTCCGCCGTGATCACGAATATTTTCAACCCAACCTGCTACTCTTACGCTTTCGCCGATATTGCTCTCACGAAGCTCACCGCAAGTATGAGTTCTGTATTCATTCTGAAATTTCATCTTCCTTAACATCCTCCTTGATATAATCAAAACCAATAAATTTATTATAAAACTTAGTTACTTTTTCACTAAAATCATTGTTTTCTGCAAAAAGCTTAAAGCCATACCCGAGTATAATCCACAAAATAGCTACCACCAACGCAGGATAGTAAACTAACGATGGCTCAACAAAGGCATAAGCAAAAAATGCACAAGCTATTGCAAAAACAAATGCTTTTTCACCTAATATTTTTTTACGCACTTCATAAAGTGCATTTTTAAACAATGCAAAAAATACCAAAAGTACGAAAACAGCAAAAATCAAAAATCCAATAACACCGCTTGTTGAAAGCAATGTTAAATAGCCGTTATGTGCTTCAAATAATTTTGTTCCAAAATCAATTTTCACATTATCAATGGTATTGTTGGTAGTTGCTTCGCCTTTTAAAAGCATATTTCCGCAACCCCAACCAAGTATAGGTTTTTTAGTAAAGAATTCAAAGCTTTTTTTATAAAGCCCTATTCTTCCGCTGCCGTCTTTTTTACCTTTTTCATGCTCAAATGTTATTTTATCATTCTTTTTTGCAGATTGATTTTTTTCAACCTTTTTATTATCATTTTTTACGCTTGTTTCAACATTACTATGCGAAACTGCATAACTCAAAACAGGCGAAAAAACTGAATTCATAAAAGGAGCACTACAAAGTAAAACTAAAACAACTAATAGTTTAAAAACATTATTTTTAAAGTTTTTGTTTTTAAATATTTTATAGGCAATCAGCAAAAGCATTGCACATAAAAATGCCATCAATGCTAAAAGCGAGCCTTTTGAATCAGTAATAATAAGCACAAAAAGTGCTAATGTTGCACATACAATATAAACCCACATTTTAATAGGCTTTTTATTAATTTTTTGGCAAAAAGTGCGGTTTGCAATAAACAACCCAAACACAATACACAAAAAGCAATTAAATGCCGCCATATTAGGATTGGTATAAGCACCGACAAATCTATTATCATAAATAATTATGCGTTCACCAAGTGTATCTTTAAAAACAAATAATAGAATTAAACCTATAATATTTATAACAGTTGTACACCAAAAAATAACCTGGCCAATATAATAGACCTCTAACCTAATATTTTTTATATCATCATTTTTTGATGAAAAAAACAAAAGCATAAATTGGGCTGTAATAAGTAGCAACACCATACCGACAGCTGTACCAAAAAGTGAAGCATCGCCAAAAAATATATTAACTATATGCGATATTAAGCCTGCCGCTAAAAATGCGATTAATATTTTATTAAAATAAACTTCTTTAGCGGCAACGCCTTTAATTAATAACCCAATTCCCCATAGAATTATCAAAACTATGGCAACATAACTCAAATACTGCGCAATATGAACAGAAAAGAAAAATGTTGTAATTACAAAAGCAATTTTAAATAATGATTTATTTTTTAAAAGATTTCTGCTTGTTTTTAAAATATCTTTCAAGCAAATCACTCCTTTAAAAACTAATTTTATCTATTGTTTCTGTGTTTTGAATGAGGTCTTTTGCCTCTTTTTCTATCGTTATTATCTTCGCCGTTATCTTCTGGCACTAAACCGTTCACCTCAATAAGTGCTTCTCTACGAGAAAGGTTAAGTCTGCCTTGGTCGTCAATTTCAGTTACTTTAACAATAACTTGGTCGCCAACTTGAACAGCATCTTCAACTTTTTCGGTGCGTTTTACATCGAGTTGAGAAATGTGAACAAGGCCCTCTTTACCAGGTGCGATTTCAACGAAAGCACCAAAGCTCATAAGACGAGTTACAACACCGTTGTAAACTGCGCCGACCTCTGGGTCGTTAGCAATAGTTTCAATAATTGAAATTGCTCTTTTAGCATTATCATAATCAAGAGCTGAAACGAATACTTTACCATCTTCTTCAATGTTGATAGTACATTCGCATTCCTCTTGCAATTTTTGAATAACTTTACCCTGTTTGCCGATAACATCACCAATTTTTTCAGGATTAATAGTTGTAATAAGCATTTTAGGTGCATATTTTGAAAGCTCTTTTCGAGGCTCAGGAATTGCTTTTAACATAACTTCATCAAGAATATAATATCTTGCTTTTTTAGTTTTTGCAAAAGCCTCTTTAATGATTTCAGGTGTAAGACCGTGAACTTTCAAGTCCATTTGAATAGCGGTAATACCTTTTTTAGTACCTGCTACTTTAAAGTCCATATCACCATAGAAATCTTCAAGGCCTTGAATATCAACCATTGTCATAAAGTCGCCGTAAACGCCCTCATCGCCTGTAATAAGACCGCAGGAAATACCTGCAACAGGTGCTTTAATCGGAACACCAGCAGCCATAAGTGCGAGTGTTGAACCGCAAATTGAGCCTTGTGATGTTGAACCGTTTGAAGAAAGAACTTCTGATACTACACGAATTGAATAAGGGAATTCTTCAATTGACGGAATAACAGGAACAAGTGCTTTTTCAGCCAAAGCACCATGACCGATTTCTCTTCTGCCAGGGCCACGAGATGGTTTTGTTTCACCAACTGAGTATGATGGGAAGTTGTAGTGATGAATATATCTTTTTTCAGTATTTTCATCAAGACCATCAAGCTGTTGAGCATCACTTACAGTACCGAGTGTTGCAACTGATAAGACTTGTGTTTGACCACGAGTGAACATACCAGAGCCGTGAACTCTTGGCAACAAGTCGATTTGTGCGTTAAGCGGACGAATTTCATCAATTCCTCTGCCGTCAACACGCTTATGCTCATCTTTAAGCCAAGAACGAACAACATGTTTTTGAATTAAGTATAAAATTTCGTCTAATTTTGCTTCGTTACCCTCAAACTGCTCATCATATTTTTCATGAATTAAGTCTGAAATAGGTAAAATTGCAGCATCACGAACATTTTTATCATCAGTATCGAGAGCCTTTTTAACATCTTCAATAACTAAATCTTCAATCTCTTTAAAGATTTCAGGGTCTGGGTTTGAAGACTCAAACTCAAATTTTTCTTTACCGATTTCTTTTACAATGCCGTTGATAAATTCTACTACTTCTTGATTTACTTTATGACCTGCCATAATAGCGTCAAACATTGTATCATCTTCGATTTCATTACCGCCGGCTTCAATCATAGCAACCAAATCAGCAGTTGAAGCAACTGTTAAGTTAAGCTCTGATTTTGCTCTTTGTTCTAAAGTTGGGTTGATAACGATTTTACCCTCAACAAGACCAACATTAACACCAGAAATCGGGCCGTCCCAAGGAATATCAGAAATAGCGATAGCTGCAGAAACACCAATCATAGCGGTAATTTCTGGTGAGCAATCAGGGTCAACGCTCATTACAGTAGCAACTACTGAACAATCGTTTCTCATATCTTTTGGGAAAAGCGGACGGATTGGTCTGTCAATACATCTTGAAGTTAAAATAGCGTGTTCGCTTGGTCTTGCCTCTCTTCTTTGGAAAGAGCCAGGAATTTTACCTACCGAATAAAGTTTTTCCTCATAATCAACTGAAAGCGGGAAAAAGTCAACGCCCTCTCTCGGCTTTGCCGAAGCAGTAACATTACAAAGAACAACTGTTTCGCCATATGATGCCATAACAGAAGCGTTAGCCAAACCGCACATTTTACCTGTTTCAAGTTTAAGCGGTCTGCCTGCGAGTGTGGTTTCATAAACCTTGTAATTTTCAAACATAAGTTTGTCTTCCTTTCTTTGAGGGAAAACCAATATTTTTAGCAATAAACACATTGCTTTTCAGAACAAAAAAACAATCTGTTCACTGCTAAATAATATACTGATTTTTGCCCTCTTTTTTGTTAAATTTTATTTAAAAATCGGCTAAAACCGATTTTATAGCCTGCCTTTAAAAAACACCAAAAGCAGGAGGGAAAGCCCCACCTGCTTCTAATAAAACCTTATTTACGAATACCGAGTTTCTTAATAATTGCTCTGTATCTTTCGATATCGTTTTTCTGTAAATACGCCAAAAGGTTTCTACGGTGACCAACCATTTTAAGCATACCTCTGCGTGAGTGGTGGTCTTTTTTGTGGATTTTCAAATGCTCTGTTAATTCTCTGATTCTGTAAGTGAGAACAGCAATTTGAACTTCCGGTGAGCCTGTGTCGCCCTCGTGAGCGGCATACTCTTTAATAATCTCTTGTTTTTGTTCTTTGGTCATTTTAAATGAACCTCACCTTCATAATTTTTACCGAAAATCCGAGAAAAGCGGTCAATTAGGTGAATGATACCAGCCCCTAAGATTTTCGTACTGATATATAATACCACAAAAATAGTGATTTGTAAAGAGTTTTTTGAGATTTTTTAGGCTATTTTTTTATGCTTTATGCCTTATACTCAAATCCAGATGGAGTAGCAAATAATTCTTCAAACTCATCTTCTTTTTTTCTACATAATAGCATTGACAATTCTAATACTATAACTAATATGCCGATTACTTTGATTAACCCACCTATTTTAGAAAACATTATATCCCTCCTTTTTATGTTATGATACATTATATTTCGTGTAAAGTCAATAAAAATATTTATATTATGTTATCATTTTTATAATGACAACAAAGAGGTATAAACAATGTATTATAAGCGTTTGCGTGATATGCGTGAGGACCACGATTTAACTCAAAAACAAGTCGCTGAAATATTAGAAACCACTCAGCAGGTTTACAGCGAATATGAAAAAGGTATTCGTGAAATACCGTTGCGTCGCATTATTTTACTTGCACAGTATTATGATTGCAGTATTGATTATTTGGTCGACTTATCCGACAACCCAAAAATAAAACAATAAACGGCAGAGAGTTTAAATGCTAAAATCTCTGCCGTTTTTTATTTTCTACTTTTTATCAAATGCAGGGTTGAAAGCGTAGAAGTTTTTAGAGTCGAGTTTCTCTTGCACTTTTCGCATTGCCTCGCCGAAGCGTTGATAGTGAACTATTTCACGCTCTCTCAAAAACTTAATCGGGTCACGAACATCGTTATCATCAATCAATCGAAGCAGGTTATCGTATGATAATCTTGCTTTTTGTTCCGCCGCTAAATCTTCGTGCAAATCGGCTAAAACATCGCCTGTTGAAGCGAAAGTATCGGCTGAAAAAGGCATACCCGAAGCCGCCTGAGGATAAATTCCTGCGGTGTGGTCAACAAAATAGGTGTCAAAACCTTCGTTTTTAATCTGGTCAATGCTCATATTTTTAGTAAGTTGATGAACAATCGTCGAAATCATTTCTTCGTGGCCAAGCTCCTCGGTGCCGATATCGGTCAAAATCGCCTTTACTTCATTATAAGGCATAGAAAATCTTTGCGATAAATAGCGAGAAGCTGCACCCTTTTCGCCGTGTGGCCCGCCTAATTGTGTTATAATTATTTTAGCAAGTGCAGGGCTTGGATTTGCGATTTTTACAGGGTATTGCAAATGCTTTTGATAACTGAACATTTATTTTTGCACCTCCCAAGGAAATGCAGAAGTTGCCCATTCCCACTTTCCGTCTTTTTCGCCGTTTTTAATGTTTAAGCTTCCGTATTTTTTCTGATATTCATCTTGTATTTTATCGCTCATTTCTTTAATTCTTTCATAATATTTCAAAGCCTCTTTGTCGGTTGGATGAGTATCTAAAAACAAAGAAGCGTCAACCAAAGCAAAACAGTACATTTGAACCTGCTTTAACATTTTTTCTTTCTCGTTCATTTATAAACCCTTCTTGCTAAAAAAGGCTTATCGAGCTGAGAAAAAATAGTGCCTCTTTCAAGTGCAACATCTGTGCTGTAAATATCTTGCCATTTTTGCATTGGCACATAAGCCATTGCAAGCGGTAGCGAATCAACACAATCGGCATTAAATTTTTCATCTAATGAAACAGCCACTGTTTTGAAAAAATCTTCGCTCATATTTTAACTCCTTTTTCTCAAAATTTTTGAAAGTCAAGCCTTTCAGTTTTATTTTATGAAATATAATAATTTTTGTTAATAAATCGACTTAAAAATGTTGACAAAGTTGCCTAAATGTGATAGTATGAACACAGCTTAAAAAACTCTAAGGAGAAAATTTAATATGGGAAATAAAAAGAAAAATTACAAACTTGTTTGGTCTGATGAGTTTGACGCTCCAGAAATTAATCGTGATTTTTGGAATTTTGAAATGGGTTATGTTCGTAACAACGAATTACAAGAATATACCGATAGCCCTGAAAACGCTTATATTCAAGACGGCTGTTTAGTAATTGAAGCAATTAAAACAGGCGACCCTGACCGCCCTTATACTTCTGCTTCGCTTAACACTTACAATAAAGTTACTTTTACTCACGGCAGACTTGAAATGAGAGCAAAATTGCCTTA
>CACZIY010000076.1 GCA_902781345.1 Oscillospiraceae bacterium
CGCAAGTTGCAGGTTTTGCGTCAACTTTTACCATTGCATGACCAGGTGCAGTAATTACATGACCAGTTGTGATTGTCTGACCGCAAACGGTACAAACTTCATCACCTGAATAACCGTCTTGTGTACAAGTTGCTGCTACAGCACCTTGAAGCTCTGTATTATGATCACCGTAAGGTAAAATCCAAGAATTTTCTTTAATAACATTTGTACATTCAGCATCTGAGAAGTATGCTTCACATTCTTGACAATACCAATAAGCTGAGTTACCTGCTACAGTACAAGTTGATGCATTTGCTGCATGTGCAGTTACATGGTGAGATGGTAAATGACCGAATACATCATCGCCTGTAGGGTCATTTTCATTACCTGATGATGGCTGAGTTACTACAGGAATTACCCAAGAATTCTCAGCGATTTCAGTTTCGCCGTTAGCGTCTGAGAAATATTTATGACAAACAGAACATTCCCAATATTCTGTGTTGCCTTCTGATGTTTCGGTAGCTGCTACTGCTGCATGATGAGTTAATGTATGAGCTGCTTTTGGAATTACACTACCTGTTGTAATTGTTTTACCGCAAACAGTACAAACTTCATCACCTGTATAACCTGCTTCGGTACAGGTTGCAGTTTGTGCATTTTGAAGCTGTGTTGTATGAGTAGTTGATAATGGAAGTAAAACACCATCTTCATTTACTTCATTAGTGCAACCTTCATCTGTAAAGAAAGCGTTACAATCTTCGCAATACCAATATTCGATATTACCTTGATCTTTACAAGTTGATGATACAGCTGCATGATGAACAACTGTATGAGTGTTTGTATGTACTACAGGATCACCAAATGGATCCTCAACATACGGGTCAGTATCATCATTAGCAAAAGCAAGTGCTGGAACAAGCGACAATACCATAACTAATGATAATAATAACGCAAGTACTTTTTTCTTCATAAAACTAATCCTCCGTTTAATCATATATATATCATTCTTTCGATTTACATTCAAGCACTTTCCAAATAAGAGCTGCTAAAACGCCGCCTGCTAATGGAGCAACGATAAATACCCAAACATTTGACAATGCATCGCCACCTGCGAAAAGTGCAGGTCCGAAAGAGCGAGCAGGATTTACCGAAGTGCCGGTAAAATGAATACCGAAAATATGTACTAAAGTAAGTGTCAAACCTATTACAAGGCCTGCAACTTTACCGTTCTCAACCTTTGATGTTACGCCTAAAATAGCGAGAACAAAAACAAAAGTGAGAATAGCTTCGATGATTAATGATTTCAAAATATCATTTTCAAACAAAGCATTTGCGCCGAAACCGCTGTCAAAACCAAACAAATAGCCTATAACAGCTGCGCCAGCAATTGCACCTAAGCATTGAGATGCAATATAACCTAAGAATTCGCCAAAGCTCATTTTTTTACTAACAAGCATTGCGATTGAAACAGCAGGGTTGATATGACAACCCGAAATGTTTCCAATTGAGTAAGCCATAGCCACAATTACAAGGCCAAACGCCAAGGCGGTTAATAAATAAGCCGCATTTGCATTTGCCCCGTTGCACCCTACTGCAACAGCAGTGCCACAACCGAACAAAACAAGCGTAAAAGTGCCTATAAATTCGGCTAATAGCTTCTTGAATAATGCCATAAAATTTTCACTCTCCTTATTTTTTCATTATAGTTATATATATAATAACACATATTTTATAAAATTACAACAAAAAATATAAAAAAAATTACGGATATATAAAAAATATAATCAAATCATCCAAAAATTAGAATAAAAAATTAAAACCAAGCAATTTTCAAGTCAAATTACTTGATTATGGAGATTGCTCCGAGTGAAACTAATTCTTTCACAGCACTTTCATTATTATCAAAAACATAAAGCTGTGAAAGATTGTTTTTGAGGCAATATTTTGCACCCGAAAAGGTGCCTGAAATTTTAGAATTGCACTCGCAAACAAAAGAAAATTCGCTATTTGCATAAATAAAACGATTTCTGAAAAGAGCTTGTTTTCTGTCAAACTCGCCAAATGGGTTAAAGTCTGAAAGCAAGCATAATTTGCCCGTTTCAACCCAATTTTTCACAGTTTCATTTTTTAAAGTATCTACAATTGAAGTGGCTAAAAACCAAACTGCTTTTCCGCCGTATTTTATCGATTCGGCAGTTGCTTCAAAATCGCACCCTCTTGCGCCACCGCTGACAAGCACCTTTTTCTCGTTTGCAATTGTTTGTCCGATATCTCTTGCAAATTTCAGCCCTTTTTCGCTTGCATTTCTCGCTCCTGTTACCGAAGAAGACGGCATATTAATCAAACGCTCATTGCCAACAAAATAGAAAAACTGCGGATAATAATCCAACTTTTCCAAAAGCCTTTTAGGATAGTGATTGTCCTTTATCGACAAAAGCCTAATATTATGCTTTGAAAGCAAATCTAAATCAGCAGTTTCTTTTAATGCGGTATAAACTCTTTGTGCGGTCGATTTTTTATCGGTTTTTTCGACAATTTCCCAAAGCTCAATATGCTCTAAAAACGAAAAATCTTGGTTATAAAGCTTATCTTGCAAAAAGGAGAATTCTTCCATAGAAATTGCAGGTGCCGAAGAAATATCGTTTAGCAACAAAAAGCGGTTTTTAGCATCACAAGACCAAATCATAATAACTCCTTATAACTTTTTTCAAGGTCAATTTTTACTATATCGTGTTTTGGGATTTGCTCTTTAATTGGTGGTAAAACCATATAATCGCCGAATGCGGTTTTTAAATACTCATCATAACCGCAAGGAAGCGGTATTTTTGTATTTTCAAAAGGCATTAAAACAGCGCTTTCAAAAATTGATTTTGGGTATTCGTTTACCATATACTGATACCAAGCGCAAAGCTCGGTTATTTTATCACATTTTGAAATGCTAAAACGGCTCATTCTCTTTTCAGCTAAACGCCAGATTTTATAGCGAGATTTCGGTGTTCTGAAAAAGAATAACATCATTTTGCTTATTATTTCAAGCACTTTACCCTTGCTGGTATGCGGCTCGCCGACAATAAACATTGAAAAAATCAACGCCCATAAAATTTGACATTTTCGTCTTAAACGAGAATTCGGGCAACCATCAAGCGGTACTAAATCAATTCTGACACCGTGATGAACCTCTTTCAAATCAGCTTGTCTTTCTTTTACAAAAGTTGTGTTTTCATCAACAATTGCGCCGAGTTGCAGTCTTGTATAATGCGTTTTGGTTGTCCTTTCAAAATAAAGGTCGTTAGTGTCATAAAGACGGTTAAAATTTTCAGAAAGCCATTCATAATCTTTTCTGAAAATAAACAGGTCAATGTCATCGTCCCAAGGTATAAAGCCTTTGTGGCGAACAGCACCTATACAACCGCCACCGCAGGCGAAAACCTTTATTGAATGTTCATCACAAAACTTTAAAAATTTTTCTAAAATCTCTAAGTTTTTATTTTGCAGTCTTTTTAATTCATCGGCTGATAAATTTACAATTTCCATTAATTACTCCTTAAAAATCATTTGATTTTTCTGCCCTCAATATAATATCTTTTATCACGAGCGTGTCCCATTGAAAAAGTTTTTCGAGGTAACGAGCCGTCAGCCTTAATAGCCTCAAACAACTCGTCTTTTTTCATTCCTTCAAACAAAAATCCCAAAGTATTTTGCTCTTTGCAAAGATTGATTAAATCTTCTTCACCGTGGATATAATCAATTTTGATTTGGGGATTTTTTTGCAAGTATTCGTCTAAGAATTTTTGCAAAGTGCCAACAGGCAATTTTGCTGTCGGTTTAATGCTGATTTTTCTTTTATTTTCGCCAAAACAAGCGGTGAAATATTGTGCATTTTCGCCATTGTACTCGCCACCGTTTTCATTTACAAAATCCTCTAAAACTTTATTGACATCACAGTTGAAAAGCACTCTGTAAATTGGCTCAAAATTAATCGCTTTACTGTGAATATTTACAATTTCAACTAACGCTTGTTTGCTTAAAGCACTGCTTGAATTTTCGGCACATTTTTTAGCGGTTGCTAATGAATGGTTGCCGTCGCCTACAGCAAAAACAAGCTTGTCATCGCCTTTTGCTAAATTTTCAACTGCTTTTTTTACAGCACTAATTTGTTCTTCATTTAACAAATAGCCTTTTACATTACCGCCGCCTTGCATTAAGTCAAGGTCATAAAGCTTTTGATTTTCGCTAATGTTTTTTGCGGTGCTTTCAACTACTGAAAATTTGGGGTCGTCAATCAAAAGCAAAATATGCGGGAATTCAAGAGGGGCATCTTTACGAATTTTAACCCTTGGCGGAATACGCTCTAATACTGTTTTTTCGCTTGCACGAATAGGCTTTTTAGCGCCTTTTTTATAGTCGTAATCATCAAGATTTACACAGCCCACTATGCCGTCTAAAACAAAGCCGTCGCTTTGCTTTCTCGAAACAAAAATCATACTGTTTTTATATTCTTCAAAAACACCTTCTTCAAGGTATTTTTTCATATTATTATTAATTTCTTCAATGCTTTTTTCAGTATCTTTTTCAAGATAAATTTCGGGTAAAACAAGGTTCAGCGTTGAATAATCATCGCCAACTTCACGCTTAGTTTCCTCCCAATATTTTTCGTCTGATGTGAATTGGTCACAAGCAATTACCGCCCAATTATTTTTAATTTTTTTAGGCAAAAGAATATCCGCAGTTTCAAAATAAGACATAAAAGTTTTTCTCCTAAACTCTCTTTTTTCTCATTATAACAAATTTCTTTTTATTTTACAATATTTTTAGAATAGTTTATTATTTTAGCGGTAAAATAATTTAAAAAGAAGGTGCAAATTGATGAAAAAAAGAGTTTTTATTAGAATTATTTGCTTTTTAGTAGCGGTTATATTTGTTAGCTTTGGGTTTATTTTAACGCTTTTTAAGCAAAAGCAGAGTTTACAAAGTCGAATTGAAGATGAATACTTTAACAGCATAAGCGAAACTGCGACAAAAATTTCTGAAATTAACTATAATTTGAAAAAGCAGTTGTACTGCAATTCGACCGCAATGAAAACAAATTATTGCACAAAAATTTGCGAAACCGCAAGCAGCGCAAAAGAGTGTTTGGCAAGGCTTCCTATTGAAGAGCAAAACGCCGAAAATATTTATAAATATTTGTCGCAGGTTGCCGATTATTCGAGGGCAATGTTGATTACCAAAAACAGTGTAAAAAGCAATGCGGGACTAAAAAAGCTTGTTGATTACAGCGATAATTTGTGTGATAGCTTCAGCACGCTTCAAGGCAAGATAAAAAACACAACCGATTTTGACAGCGATATTAAAAATATGCTTAACAATACCGCTGAAAAAACTTCGTTTTCGGGCGAAATAAAAAACCTTTCACAAGCGACAAAGGCTTTTCCGACATTAATCTATGACGGTCCGTTTTCGGAGCATATTTTAAGAGCAAAACCACAGCTTTTAAAAGGAAAAAGCAAAATAGGAAAAGAGGAAGCTGATAAAAAAGCCAAAGCAATACTTTGCGAAAACGATATTAAATATACAGGAAAAGAAACCTCTAATATTAAAAGCTATACTTTTAGCGGTAAAAGCGGTGGTGTTTGCGCTATTACAGAGCTTGGCGGTTACTGTCTTTACCTTAATAAAACATCAGGCGAAGAAGACAATAACATCAACAAAAATGTCGCAATAAGCAATGCAAAAAACTATTTAAAAACGCTTTATGATACCGATTTTATTGAGAGTTATTTTGAAAAACACGATAATATAATCACTATTAATTTTGCGGCTTATCAAAACGGTGTTACTTTATATTCTGATTTAATTAAGGTAGGCGTCAGCCTTTCAAACGGAAAAATTTTAAGCGTTGAAGCGAGAGGATTTTTGATGAATCATCATAAAAGAAAAATACCAAAATTCACTCAAAAATCAGAAAAAATCAAAAACGCTGTTAGCAAAGAACTAACAGTAAAAAGCATTAAAAAATCACTTATTTTAAGCGATTCTTTAAAAGAAAAATATTGCTATGAAATTAAGTGCAAAACTAAAGATAAGCAAGATGTTTTAGTTTATTTGAATAAAGACACTTTAGATGAAGAAAATGTTTTATTTTTAATTCATTCTTCAAACGGAACGCTTACAAAATAAAAAGCAGTAGGTTTTACCCTACTGCTTTAAAATTAATCTTCTTTTTTAGTTCTTGACCTGCGAGTTCTTACAATTAAATAGCCCGAAAGACTAAGAATTATAAGTGCAATCATTGGGAACGCAATATCACCTGTATCAGGCGAGTCATTAAACGGATTATCAGGATTATTCATCCAATAATCATAAGCCTCTTGCTCAATCATACTAAGTGTTGCAGCGTCAATACCAAATTTCTTAACACATGCTTCTTGAGTTGCAAGTGATGCATTTGTCCATACTTTAAAGAATTGTTCCAATTTCTCGAAGTTTTCATAACTCTCAAGATATGGGTCAACTTTTGTATGGCTTGGTAATGCTTTATAAAGTTTGCCGATTTTTTCAACATCTTTATCATTTACAGGCTCTGTAACATTTACAGTAGTTGTCAAACCTGCATCTAATGAACTTGGTACATAGATTGCTGAAAATCTTACTTGAAGGTCTGTAATACCGATAAGGCCGTCGTCGCCGCCTTGTTGTTTGTTAGCAAGGTTTTCATAAGATTGTGGTTGCAATACAATACCTGTTATATCGTCAAAATTAAGCTCAGAAACATCAAAGTAAAGTGTTTTCTTTTCACCAACATTTACAAATTGTTGTACCATAACGCCTGCTTTGTAGCCGTCTTCTTCGTTATAAGCGTTAATACCAGCTTGCACTTGTACTCTTGCAGGTTCATTCTTACATTCTTTTTTATTCTTCTTGCACCAGTTTTTATAAGTTGTGTTATAAGTATTTTTGTAACCATGAACAGAGCTTATAACATAAACATCAATTGCAAGATAACCACGCTTTTCAGGGTTGGTATGCTTTTTAGCATATTCAAGACCTTTTTTCATTTGTGCAGATAAATCATAGTTTTCATTCTGAACTTTCAAAGGTTTATGGTTTTCATTATCTTTAACACGCTCTTCATCTTCTTGCTTACCGCTCATAAAGAACGCTGATTGGTGCTGACATCTGATTACAGGATATGGGGTTTTAAGCTCAACCTGATAACCGCCTGATTTCAAACTCTTTGCTTCTTGATACCACTTGTTATAATCAGCATTGTTTTTAACTTCAACACCAGTTTCAACATTATCTTTAAAGCCTTGTGATTGACCGTCATTTTTCAAATTCTTATCAACCAATTCATTTTGTAAATAATGGTCTTCGTATAAGAAGTTTACAAATGAAGGGTGAGTATACAAACCATAGTAACCGTTTAATGCTGGCTCGGTAAAGTCATAGAAATGATAACCTGCGTGTTCATACTCTGTGTTGTTACCACCTGTTGTTGTAGCAGCAGTTGTAACATCTTGATTTTCAATTTTCTCGCCTGTTTTTACAGTGTAAATTGGTGAGAAGAAAGCTTCAAGCTTGTTGATTGTTCTATATACGAACAAATCGTTACCTTTACTGTCTTTTCTGATATTAGTAATATCAACTACTTTTCTATCGCTGCTGCGCATAGCCCAGTAAGTTGCTGTATTCTTATCAATATCAGCAGGTTTTATTTTTGTTTTGCCTTCATCAACTGAGTAATACTCAATATCGCCTGTTTCTTCGTTTTTATAAGCTTTAAGCTCATTACCATTTTTATCTTTTCTAATCATTGTATTCAAGTCATAGAAAAGTTTTGTTTTAGTATTGTACTTCCAGTAAGCCATAAGTGCAATTCTGATAGAGTCTACACTGTTGATATCAAGCTCGGTTGTATCAAAAGTAAGTGTTGTAACTTTGCCAGGTTTAACATATTTTTGAATAGCTGTATAGCTTTCGCCATACTCTGCAAACTGCAACTGGAATTCGATAGCAGGAATTGTATCGCCCTCTGTATCTTCAAGAGTTGGAATATAAAATGTGATTTTTGCCTTTTTGGTACCGCCCTCTTGATTTGCAGTTGCAATCGCTTTATTATACTGGTCTCTGTCAATATCAGTTACATAAGCAACTTGTCTTGAAGTAATTTCATCTTGGCTCTTCCAATACTGCCAACCCGGAATATTTATTTTACCCTTATAGTTAGTTGGATTATAGGAACCGTCTTCATCGGTATAATATTTAACAGCACTTGGTGCGTCGCCCCAAGAATCTCTCCAATAATCTTTTTCCCAATCGGTAAATGATACATTTTTATCAGCCGA
>CACZIY010000077.1:0-6670 GCA_902781345.1 Oscillospiraceae bacterium
TCCGGGTTCTGTTTCATTACCAAAAGAAAACTCGCCACATTCTTACATAATTTTTGAAAACAATATTTTTTCTTTTTACAATCTTGAAACAAATGAAATATATAAAAAAGAAAGCATATAAAAAAATCGCCTTTCGGCGATTTTTTAATTTATAGATTTTATGTCGTATGGTGTTGATTGATATACAAAATAATTCAGCCAATTAATGAACAAAAGGCTTCCGTGTGAACGCCAATTAACAACAGGCGGATTTTTCGGGTCATCATTAAGATAATAGTTTTTTGGCATATCAATATCAACGCCCAATTTTAAATCTCTTTTATACTCTGCATCAAGAGTTAGCGCATCGTATTCCGAATGTCCCATTACAAAGAATTGTCTGCCGCCGTTTTTTGAAACAATATCGCTAAAATTTTAAGCTCAGGTACTCTTTCAATTTCCTCACGGCTTACAGTTGTATTGCGTGAATGAGGAACATAAAACACATCGTCAAAACCACGAAGCAACATTGAATTAGGATAGTCTTTTTTATGCGCAAATACCCCGAAAAGCTTTTTAGGCAATTCTTGTTTTTTAATACCGTAATGGTAGTAAAGTCCTGCTTGAGCACCCCAGCAAATATGCATAGTGCTGTGAACATGAACCTTGCTCCACTCCATTATCTCGCACAATTCTTCCCAATAATCAACCTGCTCAAAATCAATCATTTCAACAGGCGCACCTGTAATAATCATTCCGTCAAATTTTTCATCTTTAATATCATCAAAAGTTTGATAAAATGCTAAAAGGTGGTCTTTTGAAGTGTTATGTGATTTATGAGTTTTTGTTCTTATAAGTGTTAATTCAATTTGTAACGGTGTGTTACCTAAAATTCGAGAAATCTGTGTTTCAGTTTCTACCTTTTTAGGCATAAGATTTAAAAGAACAATTTTTAGTGGTCGAATATCCTGCGTAATAGCACGGGTTTCGGTCATAGCAAAAATATTCTCTTTTTCTAAAATCTTTACCGCAGGTAAATCGTTCGGAATTTTAATAGGCATAATATCCCTCTTAAAAGTTAATTTTTATCTAATGCTTGTTGAATATCATTAATCAAATCTTGCGCATCTTCAAGACCGCAAGAAAGTCTTACTAAATCAGGTGAAACACCTGCAGAAACTAACTCTTCATCGCTTAATTGACGGTGAGTTGATGAAGCAGGATGCAAACAGCAAGCACGAGCATCAGCAACATGAGTTTCAATTGCGATGATTTTAAGCTCTTTCATAAATTTTTCAGCGGCTTTTCTTCCGCCTTTAACGCCAAAGCTTACAACACCGCAAGTGCCGTCTTTCAAATACTTTTGAGTTAATTCATAATCTTCACTTGAAGGAAGTCCTGGGAAGTTAACCCATGAGATTTTATCGTTGTTTTCCAAGTACTTAGCAACTGCTAAGCCATTGTCGCTATGTCTTTTCATTCTGACATGCAAGCTTTCGAGTCCTAAATTCAAAAGATAAGCGCTCATTGGAGCAGGTGTTACGCCTAAATCTCTCATAAGCTGAGCAACTGCTTTTGTAATGTAAGCGCCTGCAATGCCGAAACGCTCAGTATAAGTAATGCCGTGATAGCTTTCGTCAGGTGTACAAAGTCCTTCAAATTTTTCAGGATACTTTGTCCAATCAAATTTACCGCTATCAACGATAGCACCACCAACTGCACTTGCATGACCGTCCATATATTTTGTAGTAGCGTGAGTAACAATATCAGCGCCAAATTCAAAAGGTCTGCAATGAACAGGGGTTGGGAAAGTATTATCAACAATAAGCGGAACGCCGTGAGCGTGAGCAATATTAGCAAAACGCTCAATATCTAAAACCTTCAAAGCAGGGTTTGCAATTGTTTCGCCGAAAACAAGTTTTGTTTCAGGTCTGAACGCTTTTTCAAATTCCTCATCAGAACAGTCAGGTGAAACAAAAGTAACATCAATACCCATTCTTTTCAAAGTAACTGCGAAAAGGTTATATGTTCCGCCATAAATTGCTGATGATGAAATGAAATGGTCGCCTGCTGAGCAAAGATTAAATACTGCCAAAAAGCTTGCAGCCATTCCCGAAGAAGTGAGCATTGCAGCAGTACCGCCCTCTAACTCACAAATTTTTTGAGCAACTGTATCAGCAGTTGGGTTTTGTAATCTTGAATAAAAATAACCGCTTGCCTCTAAATCAAAAAGCTTGCCCATATCTTCGCTGGTGTCATATTTAAAAGTGGTGCTTTGAATAAT
This sequence comes from Oscillospiraceae bacterium, assembly GCA_902781345.1. Taxonomy (GTDB): domain Bacteria; phylum Bacillota; class Clostridia; order Oscillospirales; family Acutalibacteraceae; genus RUG11462. Next base: position 2,264 of record CACZIY010000077.1, read on the forward strand.
AGGCACCTCTCTTGGTTCGCCGTTTTTTGGTCTATAACCACCTTGGACACATTTTGTACCGATTGAAAAATTATCCATAAAATCTATCTCCTTTTTAAAACTATTAATTTATTTTATCATAAATTATATATTTATTCAATAGCAAATTTATTTGAAAAACTCTTTAAAACGGGTTTAAAATCAAAGTATTTATCTAAAATCTTGCTGAAAAAACCGATAATAAAACCGTTAAAACAAGCCATAATTACCGTACCGAAGCCTATTCCCACAAAACTGCCGAAAAATACAAGACTCATTATTACAGCCACTATCAGACAAGAACAGTCAAAGCAAGTTTTAAAAATTGTTCTGTTCAAATTAAAATGTGAACTTACTGCTTTTACAAAAAAATCATAAACTTGCGGATAAATATAGGTTTTAAAAAATATTGCTACTGAAAACGAAGTTAAAAGTGCACCGACAACAAAGTAAACTATTCTAAGTTCAACTGGAAGCGAGCCTACAGGCGTAATATCAGGGTTAAAATGCGGAATAACAATCCTCCAAAAATCCAAAATCGCACCGTAAACAAGTCCCGTTACAAAAGATGAAATAAATACAATTTTTATTTTTCGCAAAACTATGCAAAGCACAATAAAAAGCAACGCCTGAATAATATATTCACTTTGACCAAATGAAATACCTATTTTTCGGCTTAAAATATATGCGGGAGCAACTATCATAGAAACACCGAAATCGGTTGCTGTAATCATGGCAACCGAAAGTGCAAGAACAACACAAGCGAAAAGATACGCTATTTCGCCGGAAACTATAATTTTTTTATTCATTTTTCTCCTCCGAAATTGACATTAATATGTATTTTAGCACATATTTTTGCAAAAAGCAATATTGAAAAAAGCGCAACTTTCTGCTATAATAGCAAAAGAATTAATTAAAAAAGGTATGAAAAATGAAGATAGGAAATTTAGAAATTAAGGGAAATGCTTGCTTAGCACCTATGGCAGGTGTTGCTGACAGAGCAATGCGTGAGCTTTGCCGTGGTTACGGTGCGGCTTTTACAGTCGGCGAATTAACAAGCGTAAAAGCCTTATCGCTCGGTGATAACAAATCAAAGGAGTTTTTAGAAGTACACGAAAAAGAACGCCCGATGGGCGTTCAGTTATTTGGCTATGACCCTGAATGTTTTAAAATCGCCACTGAAAAGGCTATGAAGTACAACCCTGATTTTATTGATATAAATATGGGGTGCCCTGCTCCAAAAGTTGCTAATAACGGCGGTGGGTCTGCTCTTATGAAAGACCCTGAGCTTGCAGGAAAAATTGTTGAAGCGGTAAAAAGCGTTTCTAGTGTGCCTGTAACCGCAAAAATCAGAGCAGGCTATGATAACGATAATATCAACGCTGTCGAAGTTGCTAAAATTGTTGAACAAAGTGGCGCTTCTGCAATAACAGTACACGGAAGAACAAGACCGCAAATGTACGCACCGCCTGTTAATCTCAAAATAATCAAAGATGTCAAACAAGCAGTTTCAATACCCGTTATCGGAAATGGCGATATTCGCGACGCAAATGATGCGGCAAAAATGTATGAATATACAAATTGTGATCTTGTTATGGTAGGCAGAGCCGCTTGCGGCGCTCCTTGGATTTTTCAGCAAATTGATGCTTACCTTAACGAAACTCGCTATATTCCATCACCGCCTATTTCTGAAAGAATGTTAACACTTTTAAAACAGGTTAAATTGATGATTGAATATAAAGACGAAAAAACTGCTATGAGACAAGCAAGAAAGCATGCAGCATTTTATATGAGAGGTATTAAAGGCGCTGCCGCCTACCGCAGAGATTGCGGAGAATTAAAAACATATTCTGACCTTGAAAGATTGTGTTTTAAAGTATTTAATGAGCATAAAGATGACGAAATCGGCTATTAAATAGCCGATTTTTTGTTATATTCTTTTATTTCTGTAAATATTTATTTATAATGGTATTATTACTAAAAATAATATGATTGAAAAATGTCGGAATTTGTTGTATAATATAAGTTAAGCATAAATTGCGGAGGTAAAATGATGACTAAAACTAAATTAGTTACTGATTGTAGCGAAGTTTTACTCGGAATTGATATTGGCTCAACTACCGCAAAAGTAGTTGTTGTTGATAATAATGAAATTATATATACAAAATATGAAAGGCATTTTTCTTTTGTAAGAGCAAAAACCCTTTCAATGATAAATGAAATAAAAGATTTATTAGTCGGCAGGAAAATCAAAATTGCTATTTCTGGCTCGGCAGGACTTGGTATGGCAGATGCGGCAAGCTTACCTTTTGTTCAAGAGGTTTTTGCTACTGCCGAAACAGTTAGAATGTTAGAGCCTGATACTTCGGTTGTAATTGAGCTTGGTGGCGAAGATGCAAAGGTTATTTTCTTTGACGGTGGTCTTGATGAAAGAATGAACGGCACTTGCGCAGGTGGCACAGGTGCGTTTATCCTTGATGAAAGAATGAACGGCACTTGCGCAGGTGGCACAGGTGCGTTTATCGACCAAATTGCAACGCTTTTAAATGTTACAAATGAAGAACTTGATGCATTATCTTTAACTCACAAAAGAATATACCCTATCGCTTCAAGATGCGGTGTTTTTGCCAAAACAGATATTCAGCCTTTGCTTAATCAAGGCGCTCAAAAATCTGATATTGCCGCAAGCATTTATCAGGCGGTTGTTAACCAAACAATTGCAGGTCTTGCACAAGGTAGAAAAATTGACGGAAAAGTTATGTTTTTAGGCGGTCCTTTGCATTATTGTAAAGGGCTTCGTGAGCGTTTTAAAGAAACTTTAAAATTAGATGATGAACACGCTTTATTCCCTGAATATGGCAGATTTTCGGTATCTATCGGCTCGGCTATTTATGCTTCAAAGCAAAATAAATATTATTCATTTGATGAAATAATTTCATCGCTTGAAAAAGCCAACAATCAAAAAAGCGAAATGCCACATTCTGACCCGCTTTTTAAAGACGAAAAGGAATATAACGCTTTTATTGAGCGACACAAAAAAGCGACTGTAAAAACCGCTGACCCTGAAAATTACGAAGGTAACGCTTATCTTGGAATTGATTGCGGAAGTACCACAACAAAGCTTTTCTTGATGAGTGAAAATAATGAAATGCTTTATTCCTTTTACGACTCTAACAAGGGCAACCCTGTTGAGATTGTTAAAGAGCAGTTAAAAGCGATTTATAAAATTTGCGGTGATAAAATCAAGATAAAAAGCAGTGCTGTAACAGGCTATGGCGAAGAGCTTATCAAAAAAGCGTTTGGCGTTGATTTTGGTATAGTTGAAACTATGGCGCATTTTACTGCGGCTAAATATTTTTCGCCGAATGTTGATTTTATTCTTGATATCGGCGGTCAGGATATTAAATGCTTCAGAGTTCATAACAACTCTATTGACTCGATTATGCTTAATGAGGCTTGCTCATCAGGCTGCGGTTCATTTATAGAAACATTTGCAAAAGCAATGGGCTATTCGGCTGAGGAGTTTTCAAAAATCGGTCTTTACTCAAAAGCACCTGTTGACCTTGGTACTCGTTGCACAGTTTTTATGAATTCATCTGTAAAACAGGCGCAAAAAGATGGTGCAAAGGTTGAGGATATCTCGGCAGGTCTTTCAAATTCGGTTGTTAAAAATGCAATATATAAAGTTATTCGTGTAACAAGTGCTGATGAGCTTGGCGAAAACATCGTTGTTCAAGGCGGTACATTTTTAAATAATGCGGTACTTCGCTGTTTTGAACGAGAAATCGGTCACAACTGTATTCGTCCTGATATTGCCGGTCTTATGGGTGCTTACGGTGCGGCTTTATATGCAAAATCGGCAACAAATGAAGTTTCAACGCTTATTTCAAAATCGGATTTGAAAGAGTTTACTCACAAATCAAAATCGGCGGTTTGCAAGGGTTGTACCAACCAATGCAAATTGACTGTTAATATTTTTAATAACGGTGAAAAGTTTATTTCTGGTAACCAATGTAAAAAAGGCGAATCGGCGGTTAATAAGGAAACTAATATTGAAACAATACCTAATATGTTTGCTTTTAAACGAGAGCAGCTTGAAAGCCTGTTTAGTTTTAAAGGCGAAAGAAAAGAAACAATAGGTTTACCGCTTGCGCTTGGAATGTATGAACTTTTGCCGCTTTGGCAAGGAATTTTTGCAAAACTCGGTTTTTCGGTTAAAGTTTCGGGATTTTCAGATAGAGATATTTATTCAAAAGGTCAATTCTCTATTCCGTCTGATACCGCTTGTTACCCTGCAAAGATTTCACACGGTCATATTGAGCAATTGTTTGAAGATGGTGTTGATGCAATCTTCTTCCCTTGCCTTTCTTACAATATTGATGAAAAACG
>CACZIY010000077.1:6713-14460 GCA_902781345.1 Oscillospiraceae bacterium
TTAAACGGTAATATGGATAGTTTGAAAAACACAAAGTTTATTTATCCGTTTTTGACAGTTAACAATCAAAAAGAGTTATCAAGAGAACTTAAACTCTTTTTATCAAAATATTTTGATAATATTCATCTTGGCGATGTTAAAAAGGCGGTTAAATTCGGCTTTAAACAATATGAAAACTATATGCAAGCGGTTAAAGATGAAGGCAAACGCTGTATTGAATATGCAAGCAAAAACAACAAGCGCCTTATGGTGCTTGCAGGCAGACCTTATCATATTGACCCTGAAATTTCGCACGGAATTGATAAGCTTGCAACCTCGCTTGATTTTGTAGTAGTTACAGAAGATGCAGTAAGCGATTTAGCACAAGTACCAAAGGTAAATGTTCTTAATCAATGGACTTACCATTCAAGACTTTACGCTGCTGCTGAATATGTTTCACACAACAAAAATGCTGAGTTTGTTCAGTTAGTTTCTTTTGGTTGCGGAATTGACGCTATAACTACCGATGAAGTGCGTTCAATTTTAGAAGAAAACGATAAATTATATACCCAGATTAAAATTGATGAAATAACAAATTTAGGCGCAGTTAAGATTAGACTTCGCAGTCTGCTCGGCGCATTGGAAGAGAGGGATTAGAATGAATGACGACAGAGTTCTTTTTACAAAAGAAATGAAAGATGATTATACAATTCTTATTCCTACAATGCTACCTATGCATCTGAAATTTGTTGAAACGATTTACAACTATTACGGCTATCACACCGAACTGCTTACAACAAGCGGTAAAGAAATAGCCGATACGGGAATAAAATATGTACATAACGATACTTGCTACCCTGCTATTTTAGTTATTGGTCAGTTTATTCACGCATTGCAAAGCGGAAAATATGATGTAAACAAAACCGCTCTTTTGCTTACCCAAACAGGCGGCGGTTGCAGAGCATCTAACTACATATCATTGCTTCGCAAAGCGTTGAAAAAAGCGGGACTTTCGCAAGTTCCGGTAATTTCATTTAACCTTTCGGGACTTGAAAAACAACCAGGTTTTAAAATCTCTTTGCCAATTCTTTGGCGTTTAGCGTACGGCGTTGTTTATGCTGATTTACTTATGCTTTTGAAAAACCAATGTACACCTTATGAATTAGTAAAAGGCGAAGCCGAGCAAAAAGCACAAATGTGGACCGAAAAACTTTGCCGTGAAATGACCGAGAAAAAGTTTATCAGTTATAGAAAAGTCAAACAAAATTACAAAGCGATTGTTAAAGATTTCGCTTCTATTAAAATGCTTAAAAGCGATAAAATTAAAGTAGGCGTTGTAGGCGAAATTTTTGTAAAATACTCGCCGCTTGGTAACAATAACCTTGAAGACTTTTTGCTTTCAGAGGGTGCTGAAGTTGTTGTTCCAGGACTTATTGATTTTTGCCTTTATTGTGTTTATAACGGACTTGTTGATACCGAATTTTACAGGGTTAAAAAGTTTAACGCTTTGATAAACAAATTTGCTTACAGGTTTATTACTAAAAAGGTAAAAGATATCAGCAAGGCGGTTACTGAAAACAGCGACTTCTTCCCTATGGGCGATTTTGAGCATACAAGAACGCTTACAAAAGGTATTTTAAGCTTAGGCGTTAAAATGGGCGAAGGGTGGCTTCTTACTGCCGAAATGATTGAGCTTGCCGATATGGGAGCAAACAACATTGTTTGTACACAGCCTTTCGGTTGTCTGCCAAACCACATTGCAGGTAAAGGTATGATGAAGCCGATTAAAGAAAATCGACCTGATGTTAATATTGTTGCAATCGACTATGACCCAGGCGCTTCAAGAATTAATCAGGAAAACAGAATAAAGCTTATGCTTTCAAATGCAAAGTTTGCAAAGCAAAATGGCATAAATTCTAACAAAAAACAAGAAGTAAAAAAATAAAGAGCTTAAATGTCAAAAAGGAAATATTCTTTTTGACATTTATTTTTTTATATGCTATAATTTAAGTATCTTAAAGAAAAGAGGAATATATTATGGGCTACATTATTTTAGGAATCGTGATTTTACTTATTGTTGTTATTGTTTTATGGTTCATTTCAACTCAAAGAAAACTTTCTGTTATGGATGAAAACATTAATAACGCAATGTCGCAAATCGGTGTTCAGTTATCTTCCCGTTGGGACGCTTTAACAGCACTTTTAGACCTTACAAAAGGTTATGCAGAACACGAGTACAAAACTCTCTCAGATACGGTAAAAATGAGAAGAACAATTACCGCTGAAAGTTCTGCAAAAGATGCTATGGAGCAAGAAAATGTAATTACCGAGGCTTTGGGTAAAATTATGGCTGTTGCTGAAAGTTACCCTGATTTAAAAGCAAATCAGAATTACATTAAAACTATGGACAGCGTAAATGATTACGAAAACAAAGTTCGTCAGAGCAGACTTATTTACAACGATAGCGTTACAAAGCTCAATCGTCAAATAAGAATGTTCCCTACCTCAATTATTGCAGGTATGTTAGGCTTTTCAAAGCGTGATTATTTACAAGCCGAGCAGGAGAAGGCACAAATGCCAAGTATGAAATAATGAAAAAGATAGTATTAAGTTTAATAACTGTCTTTTTACTTTTCTCAAGCGTTTTAATTGTTCCCGTCAGTGCAAACAACAACTTCGATATTAATATTGATGTAAAAATCAAGCAAAACGGTGATGCTGTTGTTACTCAAAAATGGTTCGGTACATTTAATGAGGGTACTGAAAACTATCTGCCGATAGGCAACTTGCCAAGCGGTATGGATATTAGGGATTTTTCAGTATGGGATAAAGACGGCCATTTCGAGTATATTGATGATTGGGATATTGATGCTTCAAGAAGTGAAAAGGCACGAAAATGCGGTATAGTTGAAGAAGACGACCACTATGAGCTTTGTTACGGTATAGGCAATTACGGCAACAACGAGTATTATTTCAGATATACCATTGTTGGTTTAGTAGGCGCTTATAATGATAAAGACGGTTTTAATTTTCAATTTGTAAATCCTGGTATGAACTGCTACCCTACTGATGTTTTGGTAACAATCGAAAGCGAGAACGGCAAAAAGTTTAATGAAAACAATTGCGGAATATGGGCTTTTGGTTTTCAAGGTTCAATCAACTTTGTATCAAACAGAATTGTAGCAAAAACTTCTACACCACTTGAAAATGAAGACCGATATGTAAATATCGTAGTAGGTTTCAAAAAAGGGCTTTTAAAGCCTACACGACAAGGCAAAGAAACTTCCTTTGAATCATTGCTTAACAAAGCAAAAGAGGGTTCTTCTTACGGAACATACAAAGAAAAAGATGAAGATTTATTATACAGAATTGCAATGATTGGTGTATTTGTTGTTTTTGTAATAAGTTCAATAGCATACCTGATTATTTCAATTATAAGAAAGATTAATCTTAAAAAATTCGCAAAGAAATGCGAATACTACCGTGAAATTCCTTGCAACAAAGATTTGAATATGGCGTTTTCTATTGTTGACAGATTTAAGTTGAACAAAAAAGAAAGCTCAATTATAGGTGCTTGCCTTTTAGATTTAATTCTTAAAAAATCGCTTGTTCCTATGATTGATAAAGATACTTCTTTTATGGGCAAAGTTAAGAAAACAGTAGATATGAAAATTGAAACTCCACCAAATGAAGTTTCACCATCAACAGAGCTTTACAATATACTTGTTAAAGCGGCAGGCGCTGATGGAATTTTGCAGGAAAAAGAACTTAAAAAGTATTGTAAGGCTCACCCGAATATTATGCGTGATTTCATTAATAAAACCAAGCAAAACGGTGAAGTTCCGCTTGAAGCAATGGGACCTTACAAAAAGAATATCAGCAAATGCTCCGAAGAAGTTAAGAGTAGAGTTGCACAAGTTATCGGCTTAAAGAAATATTTGCAAGACTTTTCACTTATTAGTGAGCGAAGTGTTGAAGAAGTTGATATTTGGGAAGATTTACTTGTTTACGCAACGCTTTATGACATTGCCGAAGAGGTAATGAAAGACTTTAAGAAAATTTATCCTAACTTAACCGAACGAAATGACGATTATATGACCTATATCGGCTTATCTTATGCTTACAGAAACATAACCTATTCTGCTATGCTTTCTGGCGAAGCAGCGCAACGAGCAAGAAGCAGCGGTAAAGGCGGTTCAAGCTCACTCGGCGGTGGCGGAGGATTTTCTGGTGGCGGCTTCGGCGGCGGTTCAAGATAAGATTAAAAAAATCCTGAGTTAATACTCAGGATTTTTATTTTGCAATTTAAAAGACCTTTGAGATAAACTCAAAGGTCTTTTTGTTGTTTTAGAAACTATTTAACTTTAACTTTTTTAACTTTAGACCATTTACCAAATTTAGTCTTGCCATTAACCTTGTTAAATGTTCTTGCTTTGAAGTAATATGTCTTTGAAGCAAGCTTCTTAATAGTCTTTGTTAAAGTCTTAGTTGTTGCTTTCTTAGCGCCTTTAAATTTGCTATTATTAGCATATCGGATTTGATATCCGTTAGCACCTGCAACTTTCTTCTTAAGTGTAACTTTTACAGTTGCTTTCTTAGAAGATTTAACAGATTTAATAACAACCTTTGTTTTGTGGTTAAGAGGTGTTATGCTCTTAACTGCTGAGAATGCGCTTGTAGCATCATTACCAATTGCTTTAACCTTGAAGTTATATTTCTTAGCAAGTTTAAGTTTCTTAACTGTGCGAGAGGTTGATTTAGTTGTAGCAACCTTCTTGAAACTCTTAGAACTGCCAATTGATTGATAAACTTCATAACTTACAGCGTTTGCAACTTTCTTCCAAGAAACTTTTGCAACATTCTTCTTAGTAAGTTTTACGCTTACCTTAGGAGTAGCGAGGTTTGCACCTGTAATCTTAATTGCACCTGACTGGAATGCACAAGGAACAGAAGCTCCTGCTACATTCTTGAAGTTTGCAGGGTCATAAGAAAGTCCGCCGAATTCTACTGGATAAGTACCTACTACATAGTTTTTAAGTTTAAATGTAATTGATACGATTTTACCGTTGTTTGTAGAATCTTTAACATTTGAATTTGTAGGATAAATGTTGTATTCAAGGATACCAGGTGTTTTTTCAGTTGGAGTGAAGTTGTAACCAACGCTTTCAAGTCTGTTAAATACTGTGCTGTCTTCAGCAACAGAAGAACCTATGAATTGTAAGTTATCATCATATTTAACTGAGAATTTAGCACCCTTCAAACCAGCGTTACCAGATACTGAAACATAAACTGTGTACTCTTTATCAGCTTTGTTAGCAGCGTAAGTGTCGCTAACTGTTGAGATATCAAACTTAGTTGTACCTGAGTTTGTTGTTGGATAAGGAAGAACATCGTTAGGGTCAGGTGATGTTATACGAGTTGTTGCATCACCGATTGATACATAACCATTTGTAAATGAGCAAGGTACATTTTGACCATTTGAATTAAAGAAGTTAGAAGCAACATATCCGTCGCCGCCTGCAAATGAAATCAAATCAGCATTTTCATTTGCATCTGCTTCAAATGACAAGTAGAATATTGTACCGTTCTTAAATGTATCACCAGCGTTTTGCTCAAGTGTAATATTAACTTCACCAAGTTTATTTGCATCTGCTTTTGATGAAGCATAAACATTGTCAAATACGCTGCAACCTGTTGTATCAACACCGTTAAAGGTTAAGTCGTTCTTGTTATACTTAAGTGTGAAGTTAGCATAACTCAAACCTTCGTTACCGCTGATTGCTACAGGAACTTTAACTTCACCGAAGATACCAACTTGAGTATCAAGAACTTTAAATCTTGTGCTACCGTTTTGGTTATTTTCTGGATAAGGATAAGTTATAGTAGTAATTTTTTCAGTAGTAGGTTTTTCAGTTGTAGTTGTTGTAGAATCAGGATTCTTAACATCAAAGAGGTAAGGAGCTGTTACATAGAACATAGCATTTTTGAAACCGCTACCGAAAGAAGAATAGTTTAAAAAATCAGCTTCAAAATTATCCGTGTTTTCAGGAATGTCGTTAGGATCAATCATGAAAGTAAATTTCTTACCGCTTGTCAATTTAAAGTCATAATCGCTCTTCGGCCACTTCCAACCTGATGATTTAAAATAACAATAAGGACTGTTATTATCTCCTGTTTCAAATTGCGGGAAAATATCAATTGCAATCCAAGCGTCAGCCTGTTTAGCATAATCAACATATTCCTGGAAAGCAATACTGCTCTTACCACCGTTTATATAGAAACAATCTTGAATCTGTTTAATATAATCGCTGCTTACTTGTTCAATTTTCTCATATTTACGGTTACCCGAAACCTCAACTTTAACTTTACCCGAAGGCGAACCGTTCCACCAAGATGATGAAATTCTTCCGTCAATATAACTTAAATCAATTTTATCCATATCCCAACCGCCTGCCGGCATTGAAACAGGATTTGTTGTTGAAGGTATTGATTTTGTTGTAGTAGTTGTAGGAACGCTTATATCTGATTCTTCTGCGCCCTCAATATATGGAGCAGACATATATACACGACCGTAGTTTACTTTTGGCCATGGCCAACCGCTTCCATCATCATTCTTTGTATCGTAAGCCATTTGAGTTGCAATTTGATTGAATTTCTCTGCTAATGTAGCATTTCTTTCTTCTTCGCTCTCAATAGCCTCAAATGAAATCTTATCAAGAGTTAATGAACTTGAACCCTCTGCTACTTTTGTACAAACTAATTTAACTTCTACATTTTTAGCAGCAGAAAGAACTATTGGGTTGCTTGTATTTGCAATGTAATGTTGTTGATATGATTTACCGCTACTTGTACAATCAAGTGAAGTAGCTTGTTTTACACCGTCAACATAAACATCAAATTTAGCACCTTTATAATCTCTTGTTTTTAAGTTCAATTGATAAGAACCTTTGTTTAAGCTCTTAGCAGTATAAGTGATTGTATCACCTAATGCTAAACCAGCAAAGTTAGCATATTGAGCACCTTTTGGCTCGCCTGTAAATGTATCGTTTGTTGAAACTGTTGTAGGAGCAACATCAGATGTAATTACAATTGTTGTGCTGTCGCTGGTTGCACTCTCTGCTTCATAGTTTTTAGAAGATGAGAAAACAGTTCCAGCGATTTCAAGCAATTTTTTAGCATCATATTTACCTGTTGTTACTACATCAGGTGTTAACTTAATCCAGTCTTTTACTTCATCGCCTATTGTAGCGTCTTCTTTGTTACCGAACCATTTGCCAAGACCAAAGTTCATACGAGCATGCATTACATCGGTATTTTTACCTACAGATTTAAAGTTGCCGTAGAAGTCAACACAAATCTTTTTGTTTTCTTTAGCAGCTTGTAAAATCATTTGACCGAAGTCAGATTTATTATCAGTAGTTGAAGTACTTGTGCTAATTTGCCATTGACCGTTTTCAACGTTTGTGTCTTCAGAAGTTACATAAACAATCTTTGTTTTACCATTAGCATCTTTGATTTGACCATTTGTAGTTGGTTTTGACCAGTTGAGTGACTTAAAGTAAACATCACCGCTGTGCATTTTCATTGCAATATCATGATCTTCTTCAGTATCGTGATAATTGATTGAAGCTAATGTTGTAGTAGTTGTTGTTTTAATTGTTGTGCTTGGGTCAACCGGTTCAGTTTGTGGGTCGCCCTCAACATAAGGAACTGATACGATAAATGTACCATCAACGATTGTAGCGTAGTCATTATAAGAGTAGTTCTG
>CACZIY010000078.1 GCA_902781345.1 Oscillospiraceae bacterium
TCGCTTTCAGCAGAGCCGAGCAGCAACTTTGTTGTAAAAGATTACCCTGAAATGCAGGATTACGAAGTTAAAAAAGTATTAGATAGATTTGATAATTTTATTTGCTCAGGCGATGAACGCTATTACAGCCCGCTTAATTCATCTAACTATGTTAAAGGCGGTTATGTTGGCGACGGTAATGCTTTTAACTTGAATTCTTGCGGAAGTATTAACGGTGGTGGCGGAGACGCAAACTCAATATCTTCTGGCTCAGAAGGTTACTTAGACGGTGATGGTATCAGATTCTGGTATAGGTCCTCTTCTTCGTTTACTTTAAGATTTGTTCCTTCAAGCGGTTCAAGAGAGGAAATTACTGTTCCGGCAAATTCTTCTGGCGGTTGGTACACAATCTATTTCAAAGATTTCAAAACTACCACTTCTGAAAAGGTAAAAAATATTGTTTTAAAGGGTGGTACTGTATATATTGATGAATTGCATGTAATTCAGCAAAAGCAAGGCGATATAGTTTATTCTGTAAGTGGAAATACCGCCTATGTTTCGGGTTATAATCTGCGACTTGAAGATGTTGAAATTGCTTCAACCTATCAAGGCTTGCCTGTAACTGCAATTGCTGATGGCGCACTCGCAAACTCTTCTACATTAAAATCTGTTGTTTTACCGTCATCAGTAACTTCAATCGGCAATGAGGCATTTTCCGGTTGTAAAAAATTGCAATCTATTAATTTAGGCAGTAATATTACAAGCATCGGTGCAAACGCTTTTTCAGGTTGCACAGGTCTTTTGGCTGAGGTTGCTAACAATTCAGTAGCAAAGAATTATGTTATTAATAATGGAATTAATTATCGTTGTAATAACGGTATATTTGATTACAAAAAGTTAGACAGCAGTGTTAAAATTATCGAATATGTCGGAACTGAAAAAAATGTAACTGTTCCTGCAACAATCGACAGTGTTACAGTTGATGAGATTTTAGAAAATGCTTTTAAAGACAATACAAATATTACAGGCGTTTCTATGTCAACTGTTATCACAATCGGCGACAGCGCATTTTCTGGTTGTACTTCACTTAATAGCGTAAATCTTGGCAGCGTTGTTGAAACAATTGGCAGTAAATCGTTTGAAAATGTAAACGCTTTAGAAGAAATTACATTGCCAGAGTCGATTACAAGTATGAAAAGTGATACTTTTAAAAATTGCTATGATAATATCACAGCAAATGTTGTAAAAGATTCTTACGCTTATACTTATGTTAATACAAAAGCGACTGCAATGACTCAAATTCCTGCAACGAGTTCGGCGTTTAAATATTCGCTTTACAGATACCAAGCAACACTCATCAGATACACAGGCAGTTCAACAGTTATTTCAATTCCTGAAACTATTGACGACTACCCTGTTATCGCAGTAGGCGAGGGTGCTTTTAAGAATAATACAACTATTACTTATGTAAGCTTTTCTGATAACTGTAAACGAATTTATAAGGAAGCGTTTAGAGGTTGTTCTTCGCTTTCAGGCTTTAATATCAACAGAATAGTTTATATTGGCAATTTAGGTTTTGCTTTCTGTACCTCGCTTAAAAACATTACCTTAACCAATATTTCAAAATACGAAAGTGATACTTTCTTGGGTTGTAATGTAAATATTTCTATAAATTCAGTTCAATTTGCAAGAAGTGCAAAAGACCTTACTGATACTTGGCATGCAGGTATTAACTTAGGTAATATTTTTGATGGCACATTCTCGTGGTCAAATGCCGGTTACCATACTTATAGTGGAAATATTCCTACTAAAATAACAAAAGCAAGAATTGATTTTATTACAAATGCCGGCTTTGATGTTATCCGTTTCCCAATTACTTGGGTAAACTATGTTGATGATAGTAATAATTATAAAATTGATGATGATTACTTGTCAGCGGTAAAAGATGTTGTCGATTATGCAATTGCCGATAATGCTTATATTATTATAGATGTTCACCACGATGTTTATAATTGGCTTAATTTAAGCAATTACAGCGATGAGCAAATTGAAAAATTTGAAGCAATTTGGGAGCAAATCGCTGAATACTTTAAAGATTACGATGAGCATTTGATTTTTGAAGGCGTGAATGAGTTGCGCTATAAGGAAGACTGGGATGGCAACGGAAATTCGGGCGGAACAGATTTATTTAATAAATTTAATAATATTCAAAAAGCATTTTACGATACCGTAAGAGCAACAGGCGGTTATAACGATATTCGTTACTTAATGCTTGAAACCTATGGTGCACAAGCCAAAGCAGGTCATTGTCAAAAAGCATGGGTACCAACCGTTGAAGAAGATGACCATGTTATGATGTCTTATCACTTCTACAGCGATGGTATAGGCGAAAATTACTTTAATAATCAATTTGGTTATGGAAAATCTTACTTCGTTGACCAAGGTATTCCTTGCATTATGGGTGAAATTGCAAGAAACAGAATAAATCTTTATGATGGCAACAACCCTGTTTCCGATGAAAGAAGAGAGCAAGAAAATCAAAACCTTTACAATTGGACAAAAGCGGTATTCAGTTCTGCTAAAAACCACGACCAAAAGGTTATTTTGTGGGAAGATAACGGTTTCTTCGGAATGATAAATCATGGCTCTTTAGCATGGGATTTCCCATTGGAAATTGAGGCAATGCGTGAATCGGTTTATCCGGAGAACGAAGAAATTGACGAAGAAGAAATGCATATTGAAATGCTTATGAATGCAGGCGCTTCAATTCGTTTAGGTCAGGTAAACGGTATCAGATTTACAACCCAAGTTGATGTTGCTAAGATAGAGGAATTGAGAAGTGCAGGCTACACCGTTGAATTAGGTACTCTTATAGGACCTGAAGACGCAATCGGTGATGAGCTTGATTATGACGACTGCAATAATGGTAAGGCGGTTAAGGTGCAATATACCGCAACCGATTATTATAACGGAACATCTAATGTTATTGCAGGCTCAATGACGAGTATTCGTGAGCAAACAACTTCAAATCCTACAAGTGGTAATATTGCAAGAAATTTTGTCGGCAGAGGCTATGCAATAGTTACCGACTCAAAGGGCAATAAGGTATATTCTTACGCTGAATATTTTGATTATGATGTGGCTAATAACACTCGTTCGGTTGCATATATTGCGGCAATGTATAAAAACGACGCAAACAGCAGCTATTCGCAATTAGCATCATCTTATGCGGAAGTTGTTGACAGGTGGGCAAGTTTTTACGATGACCCGAATGCACCTTACGAAGAAAACTTCCCTAATGACCCAGCGTTAAAAGATATTTTCTAAAAGCAAATAGTTTTAAGCCCGACTAAAATCAGTCGGGCTTTTCTTTTTTAAAATTTAACAATGAGTTCACAAAGTAAAAATTAATTTGTGTTATTATAGTAATGGTAACAATTAGCATTGCTAACTAAAAAGGAGGGTTATAAATGACAACAACAGAATTAGATTTAACCGAAACTATAAAACTACTTCGTTCACTTAGTATTAATCCTGTAATTAAAGGGCTTAATTCAAATGAGTATTTGTCTTTAAAGATTTTGTATTCTTTAAAAAATGATGAGCATAAAGATGATATTCATGTTTGCGATATTACAAAAAGAATGAATATTGCAGCCCCTTCGGTAACTAAAATACTTAATTCTCTTGAAAGCAAGGGTTATATTACTCGTGAGTTTGATACTTCTAATCGCAGAAATATTGATGTATTTATAACCGAAAAAGGAATAGAAATTAAACGCAGTGCAGATACACTTGTTGATGAGTTTATCGCTAATGTTTACAACCGAGTAGGCAGAGAGAATATTGAGCAGTTTTTACAATTGTCAAAGCTGATAACAGAAGCTATTGATGAAGAAATAGCTGAAATAAGTAGTAAGGAGATGATTTTTTGATAAGAGTTGATTCTGAAAAAAGAGATTTTTCGATAATTACACCGCAAATCGCCGATTTATCGGGAATTTGTATTGAAAATAATCAGATAGAACAGCAGTTGTATTCAAAATACGCTGTAAACAGAGGACTTCGTGATTTAAATGGTAATGGTGTTTTAACAGGACTTACCGAAATTTCCGAAATCAAATCAAAAGAAATTGTCGGCGGAAAAAGCGTTCCTTGCGACGGTGAATTGATTTACAGAGGTTATGACATTAACGATTTAGTTAATGATTTTATTACTGATGACCGTTTTGGCTATGAAGAAGTGGTTTATCTTTTGCTTATGGGCAAATTGCCAAACAAAATGGAGATAAGAGAGTTTAAAGAGATTTTAAACAGCTACACTTCCTTACCGTCAAAATTTGCTCGTGATGTTATTATGAAAGCACCAAGCAGCAATATGATGAACTCGCTTTCACGAAGCGTTTTAACGCTTTATTCTTATGATAATAACCCTGATGATACTAGTATTCCGAATGTTTTGCGTCAATGCTTGCAATTAATTGCAATGTTTCCGCAGCTTTCGATTTACAGTTATCAGGCTTATAACTACTATATCAAAGGAAATAAAAGTCTGTTTTTGCATGACCCTAACCCTGATTATTCGATTGCAGAAAATATTTTGCATATGCTTCGTCAAGATTCAAAATTCTCGCATTTAGAGGCGAAAATTCTTGATATTTCACTTATTATTCACGCTGAACACGGTGGCGGTAACAACTCGAGCTTTACAACCCATGTTGTAACTTCTTCGGGTACTGATACTTATTCGGCAATTTCGGCGGCTTTAGGCTCGCTTAAGGGTCCGAAACACGGCGGTGCAAATATTAAGGTTTGCGAAATGTTTGATGATATTAAGAAAAATGTTAAGGATTGGGCAGACTGCGAAGAAATTGAGAATTATCTTACTAAAATTTTGAATAAGGAAGCTTTTGATAAATCGGGACTTGTTTACGGAATAGGCCATGCGGTTTATTCAAAATCTGACCCGAGAGCGAAAATCTTTAAGCAGTTTGTTAAAAAGCTTTCTGCCGAAAAGGGAAGTCAAGATGAGTTTGAGCTTTATAGCAATGTTGAGCGAATAGCGCCTGAATTAATAGCAGGTAAAAAGACAATGTATAAGGGCGTCAGCGCAAATGTTGACTTTTATTCGGGCTTTGTTTATGAAATGCTCGGTATTCCTCGTGAGCTTTTCACACCGCTTTTTGCAATTGCGAGAATTGCGGGCTGGTCGGCTCACAGAATGGAAGAAATTATCAATGCCGGTAAAATTATTCGTCCTGCTTACAAGGCGGTAGGCGAGCGAAGAAAATATATTGATTTAAAAGATAGATTTTAAGGAGTTTGATTAAAAATGGCAAAAAAACAGTTTAAAGCAGAGTCAAAAAAACTGCTTGATATGATGATTAATTCAATTTATACTCATAAAGAAATTTTTCTTCGTGAGTTAATTTCAAACGCTTCTGATGCGCTTGATAAATTATATTTTAAAAAAATGGCGGAGCATTCCGATTTCACAAAAAGCGATTTTTATATTGAAATTCAGGTTGATAAAGAGAATAAAACTATCAAAATTATTGATAACGGTATCGGTATGAGCAAAGATGACCTTGAAAATAATTTAGGCGTTATCGCAAAATCAGGCTCGCTCGATTTTAAAAAGCAAAATGAAGATGCTGAAGATATTGATGTTATCGGTCAATTTGGTGTAGGCTTTTATTCTGCATTTATGGTTGCTAAAAAAATCACAGTTGAGTCAAAGGCTTACGCTTATGAAACCGCTTACAAATGGGTTTCTTCGGGTGTTGACGGTTACACAATTACCGAGTGCGAAAAAGCTTCAACAGGCACAATTGTAACTATTGAAATTAAAGATGACACCGAAAATGAAAAGTATTCTGAATTTTTAGAGGAGTACAAAATAAAAGCACTTGTTAAAAAGTACAGCGATTATATCAGATACCCTATTAAAATGGAGGTAGAAGTAAGCGTTCCGATTGAAAATAATGACAAAGATGCCAAGCCTAAATATGAAACAAAAATAGAAGTTCAAACACTTAACTCAATGGTTCCGCTTTGGCATAAAAACAAAAACGAGATAAAAGACGAGGAATACGAACAGTTTTATAAAGACAGATTTCATGATTATGAAGCGCCTATAAAGGTAATTCACTCAAAAACAGAGGGTCAAGTAAGTTACGATTCTTTGATGTTTATTCCAAAACGCCCACCGTTTGATTATTACACAAAAGATTATGAAAAAGGGCTTGCGCTTTATACATCTGGCGTTATGATTATGGAAAAATGCAAAGACCTTTTGCCAGACCATTACAGTTTTGTAAAAGGTCTTGTCGACAGCGCAGATTTGAGCCTTAATATTTCCCGTGAGATTTTGCAGCACGACCACCAATTAAAAATCATCGCTAAAGCGATTGAAAAGAAAATTACTTCGGAGCTTAAAAAAATGCTCTCGAATGAGCGTGAAAAATACGAAGAATTTTTCAAAGCGTTTGGCGTTCAATTAAAATTCGGCGTTTACAACGAATTTGGTGCTAATAAAGATACGCTTAAAGATTTGCTTATTTACATTTCGAGTAACGAAGAAAAATATACCACTCTTTCGGAATATGTTATGCGAATGAAAGACGGTCAGGACACAATTTATTACGCTTGTGGCGAATCGGTTGAAAAAATTAAGCTTTTACCGCAAACTGAGGCAGTTAAAGCAAAAGGCTATGAAATTCTTTATATGACCGATAATGTTGATGAATTTGCAGTGCAAATGCTTATGGAATTCGAGGGTAAAAAGTTCAAAAATATTTGCGACGGCAATCTTGACCTTGATACCGACGAAGAAAAAGAGCAAATAAATAAGAAAAACGAAGAAGAAAAAGAAAAACTCGAATTTATGAAAGAGGCTTTGGGCGACAAAGTTTCGCAGGTAAAATATACCGACAAGTTGACTTCGAGTGCGGTATGCCTTTCAAGCGAGGGCTATCTTTCAATGGAAATGGAAAAAATCTTAAAGCAAATGCCGAATAATGACGGTATGATGAAAGCACAAATTGTGCTTGAAATCAACTCTGACCATTCGGTAAATGAAAAGATAAATAAACTTTACAATGATGATAAAGAAACTTTGAAAAAGTTTACAAAGCTTCTTTATTATCAAGCAAGACTTATCAGCGGGCTTGAAATTGATAATCCACAAGAGTTTTCAAATCTTATCTGCGAATTTGCAATTGATTAAAACTAAAAAAGGAGTGCAAAAAGCACTCCTTTTTTGTTTTATAAATTATTTTTTAAGAACTTTTTTAATTCTTTCAACTGCTTCTTTTGTATTATCTCTATCGCCGAAAGCGGTTAAGCGGAAAAAGCCTTCTCCGTTTTTACCAAAGCCAGAGCCTGGTGTGCCGACTACATTAGCCTCTTTCAAAAGCAAATCGAAGAAATCCCAAGATTTCATACCATCAGGGCATTTAAGCCAGATGTAAGGCGAGTTTTTACCGCCTGTGTAGTAAATGCCGAGTTCGTCCATAGCGTCAGCAATGATTTTAGCATTTTCTTGATAGTAAGCAATGTTTTCTTTAATTTGTTTTTGTCCCTTTTCGGAGAATACAGCGGCAGCAGCACGCTGA
>CACZIY010000079.1 GCA_902781345.1 Oscillospiraceae bacterium
ATATAAAATATGCGGTTGAAAATTTGAGCGCAACCGAGCATCGTTTAGAGTTAAAACCGTTTATTAACGGTGCTTTGCTTATAGATGACGCTTACAACGCTAACCCTGCAGGCTGTTTAGAGGCTATGAGGGTTATAGGCTCATTTTCACCTATGAAAAGAATTGTTGTAACACCTGGTCTTGTTGAACTTGGCGAAAAAGAATATGAGTGTAACAAGGCGTTGGGCGTTGAGGCCGCAAAAAATGCCGATGTTATAATTTTAGTCGGCGAAAAGCGCTCAATTCCTATTAAAGAGGGCGTTTTAGAGGGCGGTTTTTCAAGCGAAAATCTTTTTATTGCCAAAACCTTTAACGATGCAGTTGAAATCTTTAAACCTATGTGCGACAAAAATACTGTAGTTATTTTTGAAAACGATTTACCGGATAACTACGCAAAATAATAAATAATGAATAATTAAGGTGTGCCTTTTAGCACAAAACTTTTACATAAAAGGGCAAAAAATATGAAGTTAGAAAAAATAAATAAGATAGTTACATATTCATTTAAAACATTTGCAATTGTTTCAGTAGCATTTTGGATTTATTCGATAATAGATGCTGTATATGAGTATGAAAATGCAGAATTTCAAGATTTAAGCCAAGGAGAAATATTATTATCGTGGTTTATTCCTATTATTTTGATAATATTTCATTTGATTTGGGGTTTAGCACTTTCTGTTAAAGGAAATAATAATAAAATAGCAACGGCTTTTGCAAGTGTTGTAAATATGTCTATTTTGTTAGCAATTTTTAAAACCGGTAATTTCTTTAGAAAAGATATATTGATTTGCATTTTTGTTACTCTATATCTACTTGCTCCTGTATTTAATTTGATATATGAAATAGCAATTAGCAAAAAAATTGCAAAAACAAATTCCCTGAAAGGATATGATAATAAATGAAAACAAATATTGGTGTGTTTTTTGGAGGTCGTTCGGTTGAACACGAAGTTGCGGTAATTTCGGCGGTACAGGCTATGAACGCTATTAATACGCAAAAATACGACATTACTCCTATTTATATTGCTAAAAACGGTGAAATGTATCATTCTCCTGAAATGCTTAACATTTCTGAGTTTAAAAATATACCAGCATTACTTGAAAAATCTAAAAATGTTACAATGGTAAAGCAAGGCGAAAAGTTTAACATTGTTGAACTTAAAAAAGGTCTTTTTAAAAAGACTTTATGCTCAATTGATATTGCTTTTCCGATTGTTCACGGAACAAACTGCGAAGACGGCTCGCTTACAGGTTGGTTCGAGCTTTTGGGCGTTCCTTATGTAAGTTGTGATGTGCTTTCTGCCGCAGTCGGAATGGACAAAGCGGTTTTTAAGTATGTTTTGCAAAAAGCTAATATTCCTGTGCTCGATTGTATTCAGTTTTATGCAAAAGAGTATGTGGCTGATTGTGATAAATACATAGAAAAAATCGAAAAAGAGTTTTCATATCCTGTAATTGTTAAGCCTGCTAATTTAGGCTCGTCGGTCGGGATTGCAAAAGCGGGTGATAAAGATGAATTAATCACCGCAATAAAAGATGCTATGAACTACGCTTCTAAAATTTTGGTTGAGCCTGCTGTTACCGCTTTGCGTGAGCTAAACTGCTCGGTTGTAGGCGATACCGACAGTTGCGAAACTTCGGTAATTGAAGAGCCTGTTATGACTGATAAAATTTTATCTTATAAAGATAAATATCAAGGTGGCTCAAAAGGTGCAAAGGGCGCTAAACAAGGTGGCTCAAAGGGAAGCGGTATGGCTTCGCTTTCTCGTAAAATACCAGCCGATATTTCCGAAAAAATCCAATCAGATGTTGAAAAATATGCAAAGCAAACTTTTTCAGCAATCGGCGCAAACGGTGTTGTAAGAATTGACTTTTTGTATGATACCGATGCCGATAAGGTTTATGTAAATGAGATTAATACAATCCCTGGCTCGCTTTCGTTCTATCTTTGGGAGCCAAAGGGCGTTAAATACAGCGAGTTGCTTGATAAATTAATTGAACTTGGATTTAAACGAGCAAGAACTCGTGAAAACTTGCATTTTTCGTTTGATACAAATATTCTTGACAGCGATATGTCGTTCGGCGGTACAAAAGGCTCAAAAATGTAATAGTTTCTTTTGAGTTTCTTGTCTTTAACACCTCACCACCGCCTATGGCGGAGCCTCTTTAGAGGAGAAGCCTTTTAACCTAAAAAACTAGAGTAATAGGTGTAAAAATGAATAATAAACATAATAAAAAACTGACAGTTATATCAAAAATGCTTCGTAAGAATATGACAAAAGAAGAAAAGCATTTGTGGTATGATTGTTTGAAAAAATTGCCGATTACAATAAAAAGACAAAAAGTCATAGGTGAGTATGTAGTTGATTTTTATTGTGCAAAAGCAAACTTAGTAATAGAAATAGACGGTTCACAACATTACGAAACAAAAGGTGAGATAAAAGATAAAGAACGAGATAGGTATTTGAAAGAAATGGGATTGACAGTAAAAAGATTTTCAAATTATGAAGTTAATTCTCAATTTAGGTCAGTCTGTGATGAAATATATAACTTGATATTCGGTAATGAATAGGTAAGGGAAAAGCCTTCTCCTTGAGGAGAAGGTGGCAAGCGTATGCTTGACGGATGAGGTGTAAAACTTATCATATTATCAAAAATGTAAAGCGGAATGCTTTAACATAAATTTAATATAAAGGAGAAAAAACAATGAAGAAATTTTTTGGAGAATTTAAAGAGTTTATTTCAAAAGGAAATGTACTCGGTCTTGCAGTAGGTATGATTATAGGTGCTGCTTTTGGTGCAATTGTAACAGCACTTACAGAAAACCTTATCAATCCGCTTATTGCTTGCCTTGGAGGAACAAACATTGACGGTCTTTCTATTCAACTTATTAAAGGCAATGAAGCAACCGTAATGAATTTCGGTGCTTTTATTACCGCAGTTATCAACTTCCTTATTATGGCACTTGTTGTATTCCTTATCGTAAAAGCAGTTAACAAGGCTATGAATTTGAAGAAAAAAGAAGAGGAAACTCCTACAACAAAGGTTTGTCCTTATTGCCAAAGTGAAATTGATATTAAGGCAACCCGTTGCCCTCATTGCACATCTGAGCTTGAAAAATGATTATTGAAAAATAGTCATAATTATGTTATACTAAACTAATAAAACAAAACACTAAGGAGGGATTTTTTGAAAAGAGCATTGCTTATTGCGTTTGCATTGTTATTTGCTTTTAGTTGTTGCGCTTGCAAAGATGAAAGCGAAACAAAAAATTCCTCCTCGAAAAGTGTTTCAAAAGTTAAAAAAAGCGAGAATAAAAACGCTAAAAAAAGTTCAAAAAAGAGTAAAACAAAAAATTTGACACTTTATTTTTGTTATTCTGACAGCCTTGACCCATATAGTGCGCAAAGCTCGGGTAATCAGTCGCTTTGTCCTTTGCTTTTTGACTCATTAACAAAGCTTGATAACGATTTAAACCCGAAAAATTTAATCGCAAGTGAAATTGAAAATGAGGGAACAACTGTCAGAATTTCACTTAATTCTTATAAGTTTTCTGATGGTACAACTGTTTCGGCAAGTGATGTTATTTATTCTATTGAAAAGTGTAAAGGTGCAAAATACGGCGCTTATGTACATCAACTTGATAATGTAAAAAGCTACACTTCTTCGGGTGATGAAGTTGTTTTAACACTTGACCACGCTGATAAAAATTTTGCAAGAGTGCTTGACTTTCCTATTTTGAAAAGTGGCACTACCAAAAAGACAAACTCTGACGGAAAGGCTATTCCGCCTGTAGGCTCTGGAAGATATGTTTTGTCGGACAACAAGGGTAAATTTTCGCTAAAAGCGAATGAATACTATTTCGGCAAAAAGCCAAAATATAAAATCAATTTAAAAAATATTCCTGATTATGATTCGCTCGAATACTTAATTCGTTCTAATTCTATTAATGTTTATTACAGTGGCTTTGCTACAAAGGAAATGCCAACTTTAAAAACAAAAACAAAAACTGTAAATCTTACTAACCTTGTATATCTCGGAATTAATCAAAAAAACACCTTTTTAGGTGAAAAAAACATTAGAAAAGCAATTTCTTATGCAATTTCTCGAGCAGATATTTCGGAGAATTGTTATTATTCTTTGTCAAAGGCTGCTTTGAGTATTTATAATGAAAGCAATAAAATTATTGAAAAGCATAATGATATTTTCAATGGTTCTTCTGAAAGTGAAAAATCAAAAGATGCACTTGAAAAAGCAGGTTATAAAACATTAGGCTCGCAAGGATATTATAAAAATTCTTCTGGCGACCACATTACTTTGTCTTTGCTTTATAATAAAGATAATAATTTGCAAAGTATGAGTGCAACCTCTTTAATAAAACAAATGAAATCGGCAGGTATTGAAGTTAAGGCCGATGCAAGAGATGAAAAGTCTTATAAAAATGCTGTGAAAAAAGGCGATTATGAAATATATCTTGCAGAAATAAGACTTAATAAAAGTTTTGACTACACCTCTTTACTTAATACAAAGGTTAAGTTAAAGGATAAAAATAAATTTTTAAGTGTTTATAAAAAGTATTTACAAGGAAGCGTTGAAATTGAAGAAGTGCTTACCTCGTTTAAGGACGAATTACCGTTTGTACCATTGGTATTCAAATTAGGTACATTAAGCATTTACGGTAATTTCTCAAAAGAAATTATTTCTTCAATCAGCGACCCTTATTATAATATTGAAAGCATACATCTAAAATAAAATATAAAGAAAGGAATTTTATTTATGATTGGATTAGAAACAAGATATGGTGAAATTCGCATCGAAAATGAATTTTTTGCACAGTTTATCGGCAATGCACTCTCCTCTTGCTACGGCGTTTCGGGATTGGTTGCTACAAACAGACAAAAAGTTAAAAACCTTCTTGCAAGAAAAACTTTACCGGAAACAGGTATAATCGTTTCAGGTAGCATTGATAAAATTGCGGTTGATTTGTACATCACTGTTATGTACGGCGTAAATATCAATGCAATTTCAAGAAGCATTGTTCATAAAGTAAAATACACAGTTGAAGAGGCAACCGGAATTCAGGTTGACAGAGTAACTGTTCATGTTGACGGAATGAGCATAGACGATTGATTTTTGAAAGGAATGATTACAAGTTGATTACTGGTGAGATTTTTAAGAATGCGGTTATTTCGGGTGCAAATAATATCGCTAATAACCGTGTTTCAGTTGATGAATTAAATGTTTTCCCTGTACCAGATGGTGATACAGGTACTAATATGTCGCTTACAATCGGCAACGCTAAAAAAGAGCTTAATGTTACCGATAATTCTTTACCGCTTTCGGATATGTCAAAAACCGTTTCGGGTGCATTACTTCGTGGTGCAAGAGGTAACTCAGGCGTTATTTTATCGTTGATTTTCAGAGGTCTTTCAAAAGGCTTTAAGGAATGTGAAACTGCTGACGGTGAACAGTTAGTTGCCGCTTTGAAAAAGTCGGTAAAATCTGCTTACGGTGCTGTTATGAAACCAACTGAGGGCACAATTTTAACAGTTATTCGTGAAGCACAAGAAAAAGCAGAAGTCGCAGTAAATGACGGTAAAACCGATTTTGTTGAGGTTTTTGAAGTTGCTTTTGAGGGTGCAAAGGAAGCACTCGCAAAAACACCTGAAATTTTACCTGTTCTCAAAAAAGCAGGCGTTGTTGACGCAGGCGGCGCAGGCTTAGTTAAAATTTTTGAGGGTATGTTAAGCGTTTTCAAAAATGGCGAAATTATTGAAAGCTCTGAAGCTACTGAAAAGCCAGCTGAAAAAACAGCAACTAACGCTGCTGCTGAATGGGAAGGCGAAATTACCTTTACATACTGCACAGAGTTTATTGTTAAAAAAGAAAAAGATAAAAAAGATGATGCACTTTCACTTCGTTCATATTTAGAAACTATCGGCGACTGCGTTGTAGTTGTTGATGACGAAAGCATAATTAAAGTGCATGTTCATACCGATAACCCTGGCAAAGCGTTGCAAAAAGGTCTTGAAAACGGCTCACTTACAAATTTAAAAATTGAGAATATGCGTGAGCAACACGAAGAGGCTAAGAAAAACGCTGAAATTGAAAATACAGTTCAGTCTGATGATAATGGCGAATATACTCCTGTTGCACCTGAAAAGGAATACGGCTTTGTAGCCGTTGCCGCAGGTGCAGGTATTGAAAGCTTGTTCACCGACCTTGGCGCTGATAAGGTAGTTTCAGGTGGCCAGACAATGAATCCGTCAACTGATGATATTTTAAGAGCGGTTGAAACTACTCCTGCAAAAACAGTTTTTGTTTTACCAAACAATAAAAATATCATTATGGCGGCTGAGCAAACAACTCGTTTTTCAACAAGAAAGGTAGTTGTTTTGCAAACAAAATCAGTACCTATGGGAATTTCTGCAATGCTCGTTTTCGACCCTGATGCCGATGTTGATACAAACGCTTCTAATATGCAAGCGGCTGCTGATAATGTTGGAACAGGCTCTGTAACCTTCGCTGCAAGAGACAGTGATTATGAGGGCCACAAAATCAAAGAGGGCGAAATTTTAGCACTTGAAAATAATAAGCTTTCATTTGTTGAGCAAGACTTAGAGCGTGCAGTTGTTAAGCTTACAAAACAGCTTTTCAAAAAGGACAGCGAATTTGTAACCTTGATTTACGGTGAAGATGTAAACGAAGCTGACGCTGAAAAAGTTCAAGACGCTATTAAAGCAAAAATTCCAAACGCTGAAATTACTTTAATTCCAGGCGGTCAACCTGTTTATTACTACATTATTTCGGTTGAATAATTTTAAATCATTATCACAGGCGACTTTTAAAAATTAAGTCGCCTGTTTTTTAAAAAGCGAGGTGAAAAAATGTCTTATACAAATTTGAAGCTTGAAAGCATTTCAGGGCTTGGCAAAAAAAGAATTGAGCTTTTGAGAAAGCTTGATATTTATTCGGTAAATGATTTGCTTGAGTTTTACCCTCGTCATTATGAGGATTGGAGTAAATGTTACTCTGTAAGCGAAGCACCTTTAGGTGAGAATTGTTGTGTAAAAGGCATTGTTTCAACCGCTGTTTCCTCTTACAAGGTGCGAAAGGGGCTTACGCTTTATAAATTTACCGTAACTGACGGCGCAATTAATATGTTTGTAACGCTGTTTAACCAAAAATACGCTGCCGAGAAAATCAGGCGTGGTGAAGAATATTTGTTTTTTGGTAAAGTCAGCGGAACATTTTTCAGAAAAGAGATGTCATCGCCTGATGTTGAACAGGTAGGAAGCGATAAAATTCGCCCTATTTACCACGCAACTGAGGGGTTAAACTCTAAATTTTTAGAAAAGACAATAGCTAATGCGCTAAATGCTGTTAAAGAGAATTTGTCCGACCCGTTGCCAAGCGAAATCAGACAAAAATATGGGCTTTGCCACAAGCGTTATGCTGTTGAAAATATTCATTTTCCAGAGAGTCAAGAAGCGATTGAAATTGCAAGAAAAAGG
>CACZIY010000080.1 GCA_902781345.1 Oscillospiraceae bacterium
ACCTCATTACCTCCGGTGGAGAATTTCACTCCGCCTCAAAGATTATTAGTATTATATTACAATTGTTTTTATTTGTCAATAGAACAAATAAAAATATCGTTTTTTTCTTGACAAATAGTAAAAATAATGCTATAATTCTATAAAATGTTAATTAGAGGTTTTTGTTATGTCTAAAAAAGTAACTTCTAAAACTTCATACTTTTACTTTTATGGCTATTACTTTTTTAACAAGAGTAGTAGTGATTTGTGTTGCAAGTAAATTTGAAGTTTAACATTTAACTCAAAATTTTAAGGCTACACAGAATCACAACTGTGTAGCCCTTTTTATTTAAAAAGGAGATAGTAAAAATGATTGCAGTTCTTAAAAGCGGAACAACAAAACCGCAAATGGATCACTTGATTGATTGGTTAAGTAAACAGAATATCAGTGTTCATATTTCCGAGGGCGACAGTTATACTGTTTTAGGACTTATCGGTGATACCGCTAAGATTGATATTGATTTAATTCAAAGTCTTGAAATTGTTGAATCTGTAAAAAGAGTTTCAGAGCCTTATAAAAAAGTAAATAGGAAATTTCATCCGGAAGATTCTGTTATTGATGTGAGCGGTGTTAAAATCGGTGATGGCTCTTTGAATTTTATTGCAGGACCTTGTTCGGTTGAGTCAGAAGAGCAAATTATCGGCATTGCAAAAAAAGTTAAAGAATCAGGTGCTACCTTGCTTCGTGGTGGTGCTTTTAAACCGAGAACTTCGCCTTATGATTTTCAGGGCTTAAAGGGCGAGGGCTTAAAACTTTTGCTTGAAGCAAAAAAGGTTACAGGACTTCCTATTGTTACTGAAATTATGAATATTAATACCATTGACCTTTTTGAAGATGTCGATTTTATTCAGGTTGGCGCAAGAAATATGCAAAACTTTGACCTACTAAAAGAGCTTGGTAAAACTAACAAGCCTATTCTTTTAAAAAGAGGTCTTGCAAATACAATTAAAGAATTTTTGATGAGTGCTGAATATATAATGTCAGAGGGTAACGAAAATATCGTTTTGTGTGAAAGAGGTATCAGAACTTACGAAACTGCAACAAGAAATACGCTTGATTTATCAGCAGTACCAATGCTTAAAAAGCTTTCACATTTACCTGTAATTGTTGACCCATCACACGCCACAGGCATTAGCTGGATGGTAGAGCCTATGGCACTTGCTGCTACCGCTTGCGGTGCTGACGGTATTATGGTTGAGGTGCATAATGACCCGGTTCACGCTCTATGCGACGGCGCTCAATCGCTTACGCCTGAGCAGTTTGATAAGGTTGCTAAAAAAGCATTTAAAATTAAAGAGGTTATAGACTAAAATGAATGTTGGTATAGTAGGATTAGGATTGATTGGTGGCTCATTTGCAAAGGCTTTTAAAGCGGCAAATGATACAGTATATGTTTTCAACAGAAGTCAGGAAATAGTTGATTTTGCAATTATGAAAGGCGATGTTGATTATAAATTAGATAAAAGCAATATGAGCGAATGTGATTTGATTATCGTTTCGCTTTATCCTAATTCAACAATTGATTTTTTGAACGATTATTCGCAGTATTTTAATAAAAATGCGGTTGTTATTGACGCTTGCGGTACAAAAAGAGCAGTTTGTGAATGTGGCTTTGAAAACGCTAAAAAGTATGGCTACACATTCATAGGCGCACACCCAATGGCTGGAACGCATAATTCAGGCTACAAATACAGTAAGGCTGATATGTTCAAAAACGCTCCTATGGTGCTTGTACCGCCTGTATTTGATGATATTGAACTGCTTGACAGAGTTGAAAAAATGCTTGCTCCTTGTAAATTCGGCAGCTTTACAGTTACAAGCGCCGAAAAGCATGATGAAATGATTGCTTTTACCTCGCAAATGCCTCATATCGTTTCAAACGCATTTATTAAAAGCCCGACAGCAGGCTCGCATAAAGGCTTTTCAGCAGGCAGTTATAAGGATTTAACAAGAGTTGCCTGGCTTAACCCTGTTATGTGGAGTGATTTGTTTTTTGAAAACAAGGATTGCTTGATTAAAGAGCTTGATGTTTATATTGAACATTTAAAAGAATACAAAAACGCTCTTGAAAATGGCGATGAAGAATATATGATAAAATTGCTTGAAGAAGGTAAACAAGCAAAAGAAAAGGTTGACGGCAGATGAAAAAAATTACTGTAAACGCTTCAAAAAAATATGATATTTTGATTGCTGATAATTTGTTAGAAAATACCGGCGATTTGATTTTGGGCGTCGCAAAGCCTCAGACTGTTGCTATAATTACTGATGATATAGTAGATGGATTATATTCAAAAACAGTTGAAAACTCGCTTGAAAAAAGCAATTTAAAGCATATTAAGTATGTAATAAAAAGCGGTGAAGAGTCAAAAAATGGCAATAATTTTCTTAAAATTTGCGAGTTTTTAGCCGAAAATCAAATTACAAGAAGTGATTTAATAATTGCTCTGGGCGGCGGTGTAGTAGGCGATTTGGCTGGATTTGTCGCATCGGCTTATCTTCGTGGAATTGATTTTATTCAAATTCCGACAACGCTTTTGTCTTGTGTTGATTCATCAGTAGGTGGCAAAACCGCAATTGATATTGAAAGCGGTAAAAATTTGGTTGGCGCTTTTTATCAGCCAAGACTTGTTATTTGCGATTATTCAACACTTAATACCTTATCAGATGAAGTTTTTTCACAAGGCTGTGCCGAAGTAATTAAATATGCGGTTATAGGAAATACAGAACTCTTTTCTCATTTGCAGAAAAACAAAAAAGATTTTGATAGGGAATATGTAATTTCAGAATGTGTGAAAATGAAGCGTGATATTGTTCAGCGTGATGAATTTGATAAAGGCGACCGTCAATTATTAAACTTAGGTCATACAATAGGCCATGCTGTTGAGCTTAAAAGTAATTTTGAAATTGCTCACGGTGAAGCGGTTGCAATAGGGCTTTGTATGATTGCAAATGCATCGTATAAAAAAGGACTTTGCTTTGAGCAAACTAAAAATGATATTATAAATATTATAAAAGATTTTGATTTGCCTGTTAGCGCATCTTTTTCAGCAGATGAACTTTATAAAACTGCTTTAAACGATAAAAAGAGAACAGGCGACACTATAAAATTAATTATTCCTTATTCTATTGGCGATTCGAGATTGCTTAAAATAAAAACAGATGAAATTTTATCATTCATTGAGGAAGGTATATGAATATAAAAATAAATTCAGCTGATATTTCGGGAGAGATTGAGGCGATTTCTTCAAAATCTTACGCACATAGAGCGTTAATTTGTGCGGCATTAAGCGATAATGTTTCAGAAATTTATTGTAATACAGTTTCTGATGATATTATTGCTACAGTCAATTCATTAAATGCTCTTGGTGCTGATATTGTTTATGAAAATAAAATTTTTAAGGTAAAACCTATAAAAATTACGCCTTCAAAAAAGCAAATTGACTGTGGCGAAAGCGGTTCTACTGTAAGATTTTTAATTCCGATTATTTGTGCATTAGGCATTGAAACTGAAATTGTTATGCATGGCAGACTGCCTGAACGCCCGTTGTCTCCATTAAAAGAAATTTTAGAGCAAAATGGTTGTAAGTTAGTTAAAAAAGATAATGTGCTTTTGGTTTCTGGCAAGTTAGAGCCTAACACCTATGAAATAGATGGTTCTGTTTCATCACAATTTATAACAGGCTTGCTTTTTGCTTTGCCTATTATAAAGGGCAATTCAAAAGTAGTTGTTAAAGGCAAATTCGAGTCAAAATCTTATGTTGATTTAACGCTTACTGTGCTTGAGAAATTTGGCATAGCTTACAGCGAGAATAACAATAATTTTGAATTGAAAAGCTCTCATTATAAATCGGCTAAAGTAGAAGTTGAGGGAGACTGGTCAAATTCAGCGTTTTGGTTAGTAGCCAGTGGACTTTTAAAAAATGGTTTAGCGGTTAAAGGTTTAAACATCAATTCATCGCAAGGCGATAAAGAAATTATTAATCTGCTAAAAGGATTTGGCGCAAAGGTCAAGGTTGATGACAACAAAATTTTTGTTAAAAACGATAAGCTTGAAGGAATGACAATTGACGCTTCAAACATTCCTGATTTAGTGCCGATTTTGTGTGTTTTTGCTTGCTTTTGTGAAAATGAAACTGTAATTACAAATGCTGAGCGACTTAGAATTAAAGAAAGCGACAGAATTAAAACAACTGTTGAAATGATAAATAACCTTGGCGGTGAAGCTAAAGAAACCGCTGACGGAATAATTATTTCAAATAAAAAATTAATTGGTGGTAAAGTTAATTCTTACAATGACCATAGAATAGCAATGTCGGCAGCAATAGCATCAATTATTTGTGAAAATGAAGTTGAAATTGTTGATGCTGGCGCAGTAAATAAATCTTACCCTACATTTTTTGAAGATTTTAAAAAATTAGGTGCAAAGTTAGAGGAGGTATAATATGAGCAGTATTTTTGGAAACAAAATCAAGGTTTCGATTTTTGGACAGTCGCACTCGCAAGCAATTGGCGTTACGATTGACGGACTTCCTGCAGGTATAAAAATTGATTTTGATGAATTGCAAGCGTTTTTAAGTCGCAGAGCACCAGGTAACAATGAGTTTTCAACTCCAAGAAAAGAGGCTGATATGCCTGAATTTGTTTCGGGACTTGTTGACAAAACAACTTGCGGCGCACCGCTTACTGCTTTAATTTTTAATAAAAATCAAAATTCAAGCGATTATAAGAATATTATGGATATTCCAAGACCTTCTCATGCAGATTACACAGCACAAGTGAAATTCGGTGGTTTTCAAGATGTTGCAGGCGGCGGTCATTTTTCTGGCAGACTTACAGCTCCGCTTTGTATAGCAGGCGGTATCGCAAAACAAATTTTAAAACAGCAGGGAATTGAGGTTTTTTCTCATATTTCAAGCATAAAAGATGTTAAAGATGATGAGATTGATAAAGTTAATCCTGATTTAGCTTTGTTAACAAAAACAGTAAATAAGCCTTTTCCTGTAATTAATGATATACAAGGCGAAAAGATGAAAGAAACTATAATCCTTGCTAAAAATAATTTGGATTCGGTCGGCGGTACAGTCGAATGTATTGTTACTGGTGTAAATGCCGGCATTGGTGAGCCAAATTTTGATGGACTTGAAAACAGAATTTCATCAATTATTTTTGGTATTCCTGCGGTAAAGGGCATTGAGTTTGGTAATGGTTTTGATTCAACGCTTTTATATGGCAGTGAAAATAATGATGAATACTATTATGATAATGAAAAAATCGTTACTAAAACTAACAATTGCGGTGGTATTTTAGGTGGTATTTCAAATGGTATGCCTATTTCATTTAAGGTAGCTTTTAAGCCTACACCGTCAATAGCAAAAGAGCAAAACTCGGTTAGTTTTAAAGATAAAAAGAATACAAAATTAGTAGTAAAAGGCAGACACGACCCTTGTATTGTTCTTAGAGCAGTACCTTGTGTTGAGGCGGCTGCCGCAATTGCAATTCTTGATTTAATTTAGGAGGAATTTTTTATGAATTTAGATGAATTACGAGTTGAAATAGATAAAATTGATAATCAGTTAATTGACCTTTTTCAAAAAAGAATGGACGTTGCGGCAAAAATCGGTCAATACAAAAAAGAGAATAATTTGCCTGTTTTAGATTCAAGCAGAGAAAGAAAAAAGCTTAATGATATTGCTTCAAAGGCTGAAGATGAGTTTAAGTCGCACCTTCGTGTTCTTTTTTCGCTTTTGTTTGAATTAAGCCGTTCTCATCAAGAGAAGATTACAGAGAAAAAATCAGAACTTGTTTGTGACATTGAAAATGCAATAAGCACAACAAAACCGCTTTTTCCTGTTCAGGCGACTGTTGCTTGTCAAGGAATTGAGGGTGCTTATTCACAAATCGCTTGCGAAAAAGTTTTTAAACATTCAAATATAGTATATTTTGATAAATGGGAAAAGGTTTTTGACGCAATTGAACAAGGCTTTTGTGAATACGGTATTTTGCCGATTGAAAATAGCACGGCAGGTTCCGTTAAAAAAGTTTATGATTTAATGATAAATAAAAATTTCCATATCGTAAGAAGCGTCAGAATTCAGGTTAATCACAGCTTGCTTTGCAAGCGTGGAACAAAGCTTTCTGATATTAAAGAAATTGTTTCGCACGAACAGGCTATTAGCCAATGTTCTGAGTTTTTAGATACACTTGAGGGCGTTAAAGTAACTACTGTAGAAAACACCGCAGTTGCTGCAAAAATGGTTTCAGAAAGCGATAGAAGTGATATCGCTGCACTTTCTTCAGCAGAGTGTGCAGAGATTTATAATTTGGTATCGCTTCAAAAATCGGTACAAAATAAAGACAACAACTATACAAGATTTATTTGTATTTCAAAGGATATGCAAATTTATCCTGGTGCTGATAAAACAAGCTTAATGCTCGTTTTAAAACACCAACCTGGTGCGCTTTACAAGGTTTTGTCCCGTCTTTATGCGCTTGAAATCAACCTTATTAAGCTTGAAAGCCGTCCTATTGCTGACAGAGATTTTGAGTTTATGTTCTATTTTGATATTGAAACTTCGATTTATTCGCAAGAGTTTGTTGATTTAATTCGTGAACTTGATGAAATCTGTGATGAGTTTAAGTATTTAGGCAGTTATTACGAGGTGGTATAAATGGAGTTTGGCCTTTTAGGCAGAAAACTTTCACATAGTTATTCGCCAAAAATTCATACTTTTTTTGGCAATTATAAGTATGAATTGATTGAAAAAGAGCCTGAAAATCTTGCTGAATTCTTTGAAAATAAAGATTTTTTAGGTATCAATGTTACTATTCCGTATAAAAAAGATGTTATAAAATATTGTGATGAATTATCGCCGATTGCAAGCAAAATCGGCGCTGTGAACACCATTGTAAATAAAAATGGTAAGCTTTACGCTCATAATACCGATTATTTTGGCTTTTCTTATATGATTAAAAAAGCTGAAATTGATGTGAAAAACAAAAAAGCAATTGTTTTAGGCAGCGGCGGTGCAAGCGTTACTTGCTGTGCAGTTTTAAAGGATTTGGGCGCTTGTGAAGTAGTTGTAATTTCTCGAAAAGGCGAGAATAATTACAATAATATAGGTAAGCATTTTGATGCTGAAATTATTGTAAATGCAATATAGTTATATTTAAAAGTTATAAATTCATTTAGTATAAAGAAAAATGTTAGTACTACAAATGGAATAACAGGCATTAT
>CACZIY010000081.1 GCA_902781345.1 Oscillospiraceae bacterium
ATTCAACTGTTACTTCTGTTGTAAATTCAGCTTCTGCTGTAGTAGTTTGTGTAGTTGTTTGAAAAATAGTTGTTTTTGCCACAGTTCTTTTAGCGGTTGTTTTTTTAGTAGTTGTAGTAGTTTTTTCTTTCTTTTTCTTCTTTTTATCCGCTTTTTTCTTTAATTTCTTTAATTTTTTGTTCCATTCCTGTTGTATTTTCGCATTTTTAAGTTTAACAGGTTTTGGATTTTTATCCCAAACATAAAGATGATGCGATTCGATTAAATCAATAACATTATCAACATAATCGAGGCTGGTAGCGTAACCTGCAAGCCTAACAGCAGCAACCGCATCACGATAATTTTTAGCAGTTTTTACTCGTTTATAGCGTGAAAGAGAGAGCAATTTGCCATAATCTTTAACCGATTCGCCAAATGAATCATAGTTTTTAAACCAGCACTTAATTTTCTCATAAGTACCGTCTTTTTTCTGCTCGCTGGTCCAAACAAGCGATTTTTTGCCTTTCCAGTCGGAATAAGCCTTTACACCGAAAATGTTTTTGCCGATTGAGTATTTACCCCAGCCGGACTCTAACGCTGCTTGCGCAACGGTCAGTGAAGGCAAAATTTTATCAGTTTTATAAAGTTTTAAGGCTTGTGGCATAATCTCGTTTATAAACTCTTTTTGCTTATCACTTAAACCTACAGTTAAATCAGATTCTTTACCCTTTTTATAAGGAACATAAATTACTTTTGTAATTTTCTTTTTTAATGTTTTTTTAGAAACTACCGATTTTGAAACCAACTTATTATTAACATATTTTTTTAAATATGTAATTTTATAAACACCGTCTTGACCTTCTTTGGCAACTGTTTCATAATTGCCTGTTTTAGTGTAGTCAATTATTCTTTTTGTTTTGAATTTTACTGTTTTCTTAACAGTTTTTAATACTTGCCTTGTTGTAATAACATTAAGCGCTTTTTTAAGCTTTTTCAAAGAATAGTCTTTATCAAGATAAATTCCTTTAACTATTTTGTAATCGTTCATAATATACGAACTATCACCTTTTACTGTTAAAGAAACCGCTCTTTGAAGCACATTTAAAATTTCAACACGACTTTTGCCGACATAATAGATTTTGTTACCTACATACAAGCCATATTCTTCTTCAATTTTTTTATCAGTTTCAATAATGTTTTTAGAAACGCTATTGTTGCTGCTAAGCCTTGCTGCCGAAGAAATAACCGTTGAAACCTCTACCTTATCTTCTATATTAACTTTTCCGTTTTTGATTTTTTGATTAACCTTTTCAACAACGCCTACTTGGTTGTTGTTATATGTCAAAGAATAAGCAATAGTAAAATCAGGTATTAAAATCAAAGAAAAAAGCAATGAAACTGTCAATGCAATTATAACTGTTTTTTTGAAAGATTTTAATGAAAAATTCATCTTTCTCCTCCTACTCTTTTAATATAATAATACATTTTGGTATAGTAGTCAATAGTAAAAAATGCTAATTATAGAAACTTTTTATTAATAATATATTAATTATAATTTGACATTATTAAATTGGTATGATAAAATATATATAATTTAATATATCAATAAGGAAAATACGGTTTGAAAAGTTGTTAACTGAGTAGATTATAAGGAAATCCGGTTCGAATCCGGAACAACCGCCATTACTGTATTTGACAATAATTCTTCCCTGCTCGAATTGTCGGGTTTGGTTTTGTTATCATAAGTCAGAAACCTGCGTATTTTCTCTTTATTTTTCACACTTTGGCGTTTGAAGAGTGCAATTTAAGTTATTGATTTTTCTTAAAATTTGTACTCTTTTAAGAAATTCAATAATAGTTGTGCTTTTCTAATTGTGGAAAAGCACTTTTTTATTGGTAAATTAAATAATAAAAACAAAGGAGAAAATTAAAATGTCAAATTTAAACAAAAAAGTTTTATCATTATTTCTTGCATTGATTATTGCAGTTTTTGCATTTCCAAGCTTTGTATTTGCACAAGAAGATAATGATGGCGAAACTGTAACTGCTTACCTTACAGCAAGTGAAGACGGTAACATTATTAGAGCAAACAACAAATCAGAAACAGCATTAATGGCAGTACCTATGACAGTACAATGGTTTGATTTATCAGACTATGGATTGGGAGAATTCAATCGTTATGAAAAAGATGAAAACGAGCAAGATGTATTAATTAAAAAACCTACTTTACTTCATTATCTTATCAAAGCAACTGAGAAGTATTATTTAGCAGGTAAAGATTTTGAAAACAATACCGATGCATTTACTGCTAGTTCTTCACAGTACGGACTTTATATTTCTTCACTTTGGGGCAACTTAGGTAATTTTATGTGCATTGTAAATCACGACCTAAACACACCGACCGCAGACCAAGTTGAACTTAAAGATAATGATGTTATTGATTTATCATTATTTACTGATTACAGTGTTTGGAATGATTTAAGTTGGACAGTATTTGACCAAGATACTTATACAGCGTCAAAAAACGATACAAAAAGTTTTAATATTTCTAAATATTCTTTTGCTTCAGAAAAAACAGCAAGTGAAAATATGACTGTTGAACTTTATGACAGCAATGCTCGTTTTGTTGAAGATTTAACCGAATCGGCAAAAACAGGCAGTTTTGAGTACAATTTTAAAACTAAAGGTACATATTATCTTGTGGCTTCTGACGGTGATTTAACTGATACAAGTTATTTTGTTCCAGCAGTTGCTAAAATCACAGTTAAAAGACGACCAAGCGGCGAACCTTACGCTGAAAGCGAATGGAGCAACTTCAGAGGAAACGAAAACAACAACGCAGTAACAACTGCAAAACTTCCTAAAACTGCTGATAAAACTTCATTAATCTGGGCTTCTGAACTAGGTACAGGTTGGGACGCACCAAGTCAGCCTATTATTGTTGAAGATTATTTGATTACTTTTTCAGCAAAAAGACTTATTAAATTAAGCAAAAAGACAGGTAAGATTGTTCAAGAAGTAGAAATGGCAGAAAGCCCATCTTACAGTCTTGAACCTGCTGTTTATGCAGAAGGAATGATTTTTGTTGCACTTAATAAGGGTACAGTGCAAGCGTTTGACTTTGAAACACTTGAACCATTATGGATTTACAAAGATGAAATCGGTGGTCAACCTAACAGCCCTATTACTATAAGAAATGGATTACTATATACAGGATTTTGGAAAAGTGAAACCGATAAAGCAAACTTTATTTGCCTTGATATTACTGATGAAGATAAAACAAAAGGCGACGAAATAAAGCAACCTGATTGGACTTACGCTAAAAATGGCGGTTTCTACTGGGCAGGTGCTTACGCTTGTGATGAATTTGTTGTAGTAGGCACTTCTGACGGTGAAGCAGGCTATACTTCACAATCTTCTGAATTGCTTGTACTTAATACAGATGACGGCAGTGTTATTGATTGTTTAGAAGAACTTGACGGCGATATTTATTCATCTGTTTCTTATGATAAAGATACTGACAGATTCTACTTTGCAAGTAAGCACGGCACTTTCTATTCAGTTGAAATTAATGCACACGGAATTATTAATAAAAGCAGCGTTAAGACAATTTGTTTTGGCAGTCAAATAACATCTACACCTGCAGTTGCAAACGGCAGAGCCTATATTGGTGTTTGCGGCGAAAGTGCTTATAAAGAAGGCAGCGGTCATAAATTTGTTGTAATTGACCTTGAAAATTTCAAAGAAGCTTACTCGGCAGAAACTGACGGTTATGTTCAGTCAAGCGCACTTATTACAACCGCTTATCAAAACGAAGACG
Organism: Oscillospiraceae bacterium; assembly: GCA_902781345.1. Lineage (GTDB taxonomy): Bacteria > Bacillota > Clostridia > Oscillospirales > Acutalibacteraceae > RUG11462. The sequence goes on from CACZIY010000081.1 coordinate 3,800, forward strand.
GTTACAACTATGTTTACTTTACCGAAAACAAAGACGGCGGTAGCGTTTGTGTTCTTAAAGATAAAAAAGGCGTTACATCAACAGTTGATGGTATTACAAAAACTTATGGCGAAAGAGTTGCCCAAAATTGCGTACCAACATTATTCACACCTGTAGAAAATCATTCAAACTACGGTACAGGCAGTCTTGTTTGCGACAATGAAGGTACAATTTACTTCAAAAATGATTCTAACTTCCTTATGGCTTTGTCGTCTGCACTTGAAAGCATTAAAGTTACTTCAATGCAAAATAGAATTTATTATCGCGAAGGTGACAAGTTTGATAAAACAGGCTTAAAAGTAGAAGCCACATTTGCAAACGGAACAACTAAAGATGTAACTGATGACATTGAAATTATGAATGATGAATTAACAAATGAAGATAAAGATGTTACTATCGTTTACACTTATGGTATATATGGAAACAGAAACGGCGTAAGCGGTTGTGTTGCAAGCAACGCTTCAACTTATACCAATGTAACTGTTTCTCACAATCAAAAAACAATCAACAAAGTCAAATCTACATATTTTGACAAAGGTTATACTGGCGATACTTTCTGTATATATTGCAATAAAATTATTAAAAAAGGAAAATCAATTGCAAAGCTTAAGCTTAAAAAGCCAAAATTTAGCGTTAAGTTTAGCAAAGGTGTCGTTAAAGTTAATTACAAAAAAGTTAAAGATGCAACAGGATTCCAGATTAAATATCAATTAAAGAATAAAAAAACAAAAACTATTACAGTAAAAACTAAAAAATCGTTAACTAAAACTATTAAAAACCTTAAAAAAGGTAAGTATACTGTAAAACTTAGAGCATTTATACAAAAATCAAGCAAAAAAGCATATTCAAAATGGACCAATAAAAAAACAGTAACAGTTAAATAACAGGAAAACAATATAAAATGAGTCGATTGCAAAAAGTAGCACAAAAATTAATACCGTTAATTTTGCTGATTGCGGTAGCAATCGGCTCATTTTGCGTATATTCAAATTGGCAATACAAAAAGGGTGATAATCCCCTAAAAAACTCAGTTTTAGAGCATTTAGAACAGCAAAATGATGTTGAAAATAAACTATTAAAACCTAAGAAACTTAAAAAAACTTCAAAAAAAGAGTATGAAGAAATACAAGAGATTTATGAATCTCAAAACACACAAGACACACCGCAAGAAAAAACATATTTTAAAACCTCTATTGTTGATAAAGAAACTGTTTTTGACAACAACTATAAATTCACTATCACCCACCTTACAAAGTTAGAAATTAAAAGCGTTTTTGTTTATGTTAATAAAGAGAAAATTTTGCAGTTTAATGGCAATGTTTTGCTTAAAAACGGAAAAAACACTATCAGAATTTTTGCAAGGTATATTGATGAAAACAGAAAAGTTATATCGGTTTTTGCCGATTACATAGTTTTTTGCAAAACAAAGAATAAAGAAGAAAAAACGACTAAAAATCACGAATTATATATTAATACAGATTTAGAAAACAAAACAGTATATGATGAAAAATTTAGCTTTTTTGCAAAACTTTCAGACAAAAACGAAAACAGCGAGTTAAGCGTTGTTTTTAACGGAAAAACAATAACACATAATAGCGAAAATTACAGCATTACGCTTAACATCGGCAGCAACACAATAAGGCTAAAGGCTACCGATGCATTAAAAGGCGAAGCTGCTACTATAAATCAAATATATACAATAGTTTATGTGCCAAAAGCAAATGAGCAAACTGAGCCTAAACTTCAATACATAAATATTAGTAACAATCAAAATATCAAAGGTTCCGACTTTTTACTGAATATTTTAGCAAAGGATTATAACGGCAAAAGAATTTACAAAAATGGTATTCAAGTAAAACTAAACGATGTAATTTTCAATAACAAATGGGATTCTAACTATTCAGTGTACAAATTATCGTTTGCAGACGGCAAAAATATTATTGATATCAGACTGACCGACAGAGATGGTCGCTTTGTAGATTATTCTTATACAATTTATTGCCAAAAGGCGCAAAACGGCGAAAGAATAGGTAAAATAAACATCAGCGTTGACGCTAAAGTGCTTGGTTTAGGAAATTTAGTTTCCTCACAAGGTTTTGATATCGTACAAGGTAAAAACGGAGCACAAACCGTTATTGAGTTTTTAGAAGAAAATGGATTTGGCTATTCAAATAAAGGTACAGTGAATGATGGCTTTTATCTTTCAAGAATTTCAAAAAAAGGTATTGCGCAAAATGCTAATATACCTAAAAAATTAGAAGAAGATATTTTAGATACAGGGCTTGAACTAAACAACAATTATTCTGCTGACAGCTTAGGCGAACAGGATTTTACCTATGCTTCTGGTTGGATGATAAAAATAAACGGAAACTTTATTAATTACAACTTGTCTGACGCTGTTTTTAAAGACGGTAATACACTTGAAATCCGCTTTACTTTAGCTTATGGCAAAGATATTGGCGGATACGCTTATAACGGAAACGGAGGTAATTTTGATACACTATGGTAAAGAATTTATTTAGAGTAATTTGTGTTATTTTGCTTTTTTCTTTTATTTACTTCCCTGCTTCAGCTAATACAAATAACAGCGAAATAGCAAATAGCATTGATAGTTTATTTAAATACCTCGATAAAAATGTTGATAAAACAAAGGCTAATAATATGGCAGATTGGTATTATCTGTGTTCTGCCAGAACAGGCAAAGAAAAAGACTATTCTACTTATGCTAAAAAGCTTGAGAAAACTAATTGTATTAATGCAACCGATTATCAAAGAGTTGCACTTTGTTTATCTTCAATGGGCAAAGACCCGCAAAAATTTAATAATACTAACCTACTTAAAAGTGGTATTTTTAATAATGCCGATATAAAAAATCAAGGCGTAAATGCAATTGCTTACGGGTTGTTAGCAATTGACTGTAAAAACTACAAAACACCAAAAGAAGCAAAGTATAACCGAGAAAAGCTTATAAAGCTTTTACTAACCTTTCAAAACTCTGACGGAGGTTTTTCGCTAAACGGCGGTGCTTCAGAAATTGACTCTACCGCATTTGCTTTGCAAGCGTTAGC
>CACZIY010000082.1 GCA_902781345.1 Oscillospiraceae bacterium
ATTTCATTTGTTTCAAGATTGTAAAAAGAAAAAATATTGTTTTCAAAAATTATGTAAGAATGTGGCGAGTTTTCTTTTGGTAATGAAACAGAACCCGGATTTATTTGTAAAACTCCGTTTTCTTTTTCAAATTTTGGAATATGTGTATGACCGAAAATTACAATATCGCCCTTTTTAGAATTTAATCGTTCTAAATGATGACCGTGTGTTAAATAAATCGCTTTATTTTCAATCAAAATACTCGAATTCTCGCAAAGAATAGGGAAGTCAAGCACCATTTGGTCAACTTCTGCATCGCAATTTCCTCTGACACAAATAATTTTTTGCGAAATGTTATTTAATAGTTCAATAACTTTTTTCGGATTATAATCTTGCGGTAAATCATTCCTTGGTCCATGATACAAAATATCGCCAAGCAACACCAATTTATCAGCACCGGATTTATAGAATTCTTCTACCATCATTTTGCAAAACTTAAAACTGCCGTGAATATCGGAAGCAATAAAATATTTCATTTTAATCACCTGAACTTTCCTAATTGATTATACTATATAATAAACATTAAATCAACTTTTTGGCGAAAATAAAAATATTTGCTTTAAATATTTTTAAGTGTTGCTCAAACAATATTAATGAAAGGCAGGTGAATTCTTTTGAAAAAATTTATAAAATTTTTGTGTTGCTTATTGGCGATATCGAGTGCATTTTCTTTATCGGCAGTTTATTACTACAATACTATTTTGCCTGACAATATAATGATTTATGACGATGAAACAGTGAATTTTAATACAAATTTTGAAATTGTTTCCAAAAAAGAAAAGGCGGAAGAATTAGTTAATGCAAATCAAGGCTCAAACAGTTACAAATCAAATTTATCATTAATGGGAATTGTACCTATTAAAAGCGTCAGCATTAATAAAGTTAAGCAAAGATATGTTGTTTTAAGCGGCGATAATTTCGGTATTAAAATTTTTACAAAAGGCGTTATGGTAGTCGGTATGTCAGATGTTGAAGGTGGAATAAATCCTGCTAAAAAAGCGGGTATGAAAATAGGCGATATTATTTTAAAGGTTAATAATAAATCGGTAAATTCAAATCAAGAATTATCAAGAATAATTAATAATTCTAATGGCTACCAGTTAGTTTGTTCTGTTAGACGAAACAGCAAAACCTTTAATATAACCTTTAAGCCTGTTTATTCAAAGGATACCGCTTCTTACAAGGCGGGAATTTGGGTAAGAGATAGCTCGGCAGGACTTGGCACTATGACCTTTTATTCCTCGGTAAACGGTGCTTTTGCAGGGCTCGGACACGGTATTGTCGATGTAGATACTGGCGTGCTTTTGCCGATTAATTCGGGAGAAATAGTCAAAACAGAAATACTCTCAATAACCAAAAGCACTTATGGCAATGCTGGCGAAATAAACGGTGCTTTTACAGGCGAAGTTCAAGGCAAAATAATTAATAATGCACCTTGCGGTCTTTACGGTTATTTAAACAAATTTGAAAATAAAAAAGAACTAATAAAAATTTCAAACAAGCAAGATGTAAAAGAGGGTAGCGCAAAGATTTTTACTACCCTTGATAACAGCGGTCCGAAATACTATAATTGTGAAATTGAAAGCATTGATTATAACAACAAATCTCAAAAAAATCTTCTTATTCGCATTACCGATAAAAAGCTGATAAATAAAACAGGCGGAATAGTGCAGGGAATGAGTGGCTCACCGATTATTCAAAACAATCAATTAGTCGGTGCGCTTACAAATGTTTTTGTAAACAACCCAACAAAAGGTTATGCGATATTTTCAGATGAAATGTATGAAAAAATGACAAAAGTTACGGGAAATTCGACTTTAAACAGGGTTTCTTGAGGGTTTTTAAACGATTGAACATTTTGCATAAAAATCATTTAAAATAATTTCCAAAATTTTCCTGTCAATATATTGCAATAAATGGTAAATTATGGTAAAATATATACAAATTTAGTTTAGGAGGCGCTTTTATGCAAAATAAGTTAAAAGTTGTTATTGCAGAAAACATGACCAATTTTGCAATGGAATGTGAAAAAGTATTAAGTTCGTATGGTATGAATATCGAGCTTATAAAGAAAGACGGAAATGAACTACTAACCAAAATTAAAACACAAGAACCTGACATCGTTTTGGCAGATGTTTTTATGCCACATATTGATATTATGGGAATACTTGAATCAGTTAACAAAATGAGTGAAGATAAGAAGCCTATTATATTTGCGATGTGTAATTTTGACAACCCTGTTTTAGAGTCAAAAACTCTTGAAAAAGGCGCTGCTTACTATTTTATTAAACCATTTTCGGTTGAAATGCTTGCAAAGCGCATTGTTCAGTTTACAGGCTATAACAGTCCGCTTTTGCCGAACAGTTTAAAAGCTCCTGTTAATTATAACGAGCTTGAATTAATGATAACCGATATTATTCATCAAATCGGCGTACCTGCCCATATAAAAGGCTATCATTATTTACGAGAAGCAATTATGCTTGCAATTAATAATCCTGATATTATCAATTCCGTTACAAAACAGCTTTACCCAACAGTTGCGAAAAAGTTTCAAACAACCGCTTCAAGAGTTGAGCGTGCTATTCGCCATGGTATTGAGGTCGCTTGGGACAGAGGAAATGTTGATGTTTTGAATTCCTATTTTGGTTACACAATTCATATCGGCAGAGGCAAGCCTACTAATTCAGAATTTATTGCAATGATTGCTGATAAATTAAGATTAAAAATGAAATTAATCGCATAGATTAAAACCTCCCAGATTTTTGGGAGGTTTTTGCATATATTTTTGTTTTTTTAAATATAATTAAACAAAACAAAAATGAAAGGCGGAATAAGTAAATGGAATTAGAAACAGTTAATAATACCTTGAAAACACTTAAAAAGGTTTATGAGAAAAAGAGTGAATATCCAATTGATTGCGAATTCACTTTGCCTGATTATTGCCCTGATATTGAAAGAATTTTAAAGTGCAATATTTTTGCAAAGGTTACAAACCTTTCGGTGTTAAGTGATTCAGCGCAAGCCGAAATTAATGCCGAAATAAAGGTGCTTTATATTTCAAAGGATAACAAGCTTTTTGGCTATGAAATGGCGCAAAATTTATCAAAATCAATCAGTATCGGCGAAATAGAAAAAGAAACATTTTCAAGCTATAAAATCAAAACCGAATATGCAAATTGCAGGGCAGTAAACAACCGAAAAATTGATGTTCACGGCTCAATAGGTCTTACGCTTTTGTTAAAGGTTGAAGATGAAAAGAAATGTATTTCTGAAATTGATGATGAAAGCATTGTTTTGAAAAATGAAAATATTAAGGTGCTTGAGCCTGTCGTTTTTTCTGAAAAACAAATTAATGTTGCCGATGACATTTCTTTATCATCAACCAACGGCTCAATTTCAAATATAATTAATTACGATGTAAAATCTGTTTTTGAAGAGTGCAAAACAATTGCCGATAAAGCGATAATAAAGCTTAATACAATAATAGAAATACTTTATTTAAGTTCAGACTCAAACTATGAAACTATCAAGCATATTATCCCTGTAAATCAAGTTGTTGATTTGTTAGGAGCAGACGAAAACTCTATTTGCTCTGTTAAAACAGATGTTAGCAATGTTACACTTAAAGTAATAACCGATTCTGACGGTGAAATGCGAACAATTAACGCCGAAGTCAAAGTTGATATTTCTACAGTAGCATATAAACTGACTGATTTAAGCGTTGTTACTGACGGGTATTGCGTAAAATATGAGTCAATAATAGAAAAGCAAAGCGTACATTGCGAACAGTTTGTTGAAAGCATTAATGAAACATTTAATTTGAGTGAGAGCATCGACATTTCTTCTGATATTGCAAGTATTATTGATTTAAACTGTTTACCTTTAACATATAGCTGCAAATGTGAAGACAATAATTTAGTTTTAAGCGGCGATATTGCAGTTTTTGCATTTTTAGAAGATGAAAAGGGTAGTAGTAAATATTATGAAAAAGTTTTACCTTTTTCAAAATCAATTTTAAAGCTTAATTGCGACAAGTCGCCTGAGTGCGATTTTAATTTAACAGTTACCGATTGCACATTTTCTAAAAATTCAAGCAACAGAATTGATTTTAAATGCGAAATGAAATTAAACGGTATTGTTACAAATCCGCTTGAAATTGAAGCAATTTCATCTTTTAAAATAGACGAAGAAAAAGAAAAAACTACCGATAATCTGCCATCATTAGTGGCTTATTTTGCACAAAAAGGGGAGGATATTTGGAATATTGCTTTAAAATATAACACTTCGCTTGAAAAAATCAAAGAAACTAATAATTTAAGTAACGAGATATTAAATGAAGATATTATGCTTTTAATTCCGAGCATATAAGCTAATTAAAACAACGATGAAATTCATCGTTGTTTTTTTAATGTGTTAAAAAGGTTGAATTTTATAATATTTTGTGTTAAAATAATAATAATTATAATAATGGAGGAAATGTTGTTTTGATTTGGCATTCATCATCTGTTGAAGAAATAGTTGAATATTATAATTCAAGTATTGAAAACGGTTTAAATTCTAAACAAGTTTCGGAATACAAGAAAAAATACGGTAAAAATGTTATTTACCCAGTTGAAAGAAAAAGCCTTGGTAAATGCTTTTTAACTAAGCTTGCATCACCAACTTTTTTGTTTGGTGCAATAGCAGCACTGTTTTATATAGTCGTTGATATTATTACTATATTTATGAAGACTGAGTTAACAGATGCTTTTAAAAATGTGCCTTTCAGAGTTCCTGCTGTAATACTTTTTGTGTTATTGGTATTTGAGCTTGTTGTTGCATTTTTAGAAACAAGGGTTAATAAAGCGATTGCAAGAACCGCTAAAAATCTTGATTGCGAAGTTGAAGTGTTAGATAACGGAATTAAGAAAAAGATTAAAGCGAAAAAATTAGTTCCTGGTGATATTATTTTCTTGCAAGAGGGCGATTATATTCCGGCAGACGCAAGACTTATTGAATCTGAAAACTTGCGTTGTGATGAGTCGGTTTTAACAGGAAATGTTGCAACGGTTGAAAAAACTCATGTTGCCAATTGTACCGATATTGATGATTTATCAAAACGCAAAAATATGATTTATGCTGGATGTTACATTGCATTCGGCAGTTGTAAAGCCATTGTTACAGATACAGGCGCTTACACAGAACAGGGTAAAAAATTAACCTATTTAATGCGTGAAGAGAATGTTGTTATTCCAATTCAGGCTAAAGTTAAAAAGGTTATAGCATGGGTTGATTCTGCTATGCTCGTTTTAGCAGGAATATTCTTTGTTTTAGGTATTTTTATGGGTAGAACTACCTATAATTACCGTGAATTTGTGTTAGATGCGGCTTTGCTTTTCGCAGTTACAATACCTTGCACTTATTCGCTTTTAGTTGCATTTGATGTTGTTTTGGGACTTCGCCGTGCCAGAAGAAAAAAATGTGATGTAAAAAGAATTTCAAAGCTTGAAAGTATTTGTGCTGCCAATGTTATTATTTGTGATAAAACAGGTACTTTAACTCAAAACAAAATGAAAGCCGAAAAGGTTTATTTAAATGATAAGGTTTATGAGGTTGATAATTTTGCACCTGATGAAGTTGCTTCTATGTTAAAGCTTGCGGCTTTAACTTGCGACGGAAATGTTGATATTGATGATTTCGGCAGAGAAAAGCATTATGGCGATATTGTTGAAACCTCAATTTTGTCAGCGGCTTTGAAAATTTTAAAAGTTGAAAAAGAAGCGATTGATAACGAATATCCTCGTATGAGTGAAATTCCTTTTGACTCTGAAAGAAAATTAAAAACAGTAATTTGCTTGATTGAGGGTAAGCCTTACGCTATTGTAAAAGGAACCGCTACTACTATTATTGAAAAATGCAACGGCGTTGACAAAGAAGTGTTGTCAGAAAAAATTACTGATTTTTCTAAGCAGGCTTATAGAGTTATCGGTATTGCTTATAAACAGTTGGACGAGCTTCCGTCTTTACCGTCTGCAGATGTAATTGAAAATGATTTAACTTTTTCGGGACTTATTGCTATTGCAAATCTACCTCGATTTGACGCAATTGCGGAGCTTGAAAATTGTAAAAATGCAGGCATAAAAACAATTATGCTTACTGGCGATGTTATTGAAACCGCCGAGTCTGCTGCTAAAAAGCTTAACTTGCTTGATAAGGATTCAATTTGCATTACAGGCGAAGATTTTGAAAAAATGATAATGTATTATCTTCTTACAAAATCAGTAGTAGATGTAACTGATGAAGAAATCACAATCACCAATCAAATTAATCATCGACAGGTTGATGGATTCATGAAAGAGCTCCTTGCCACCAATGTTGGTGATAACTTAGTCTCGTATATTTCATATTCACCCGAGATAAATGCTGAGTCAGTAGAACAAATAAACACCTGGTTACGTAGAAGAAACTATCCTGTTTTAGTATTTAAAGATTCTCGTGATTTACGTGAAGGTGAAGTTGAATTTGTAGCTACAATAGAAAAAGCTATTTATCGGATGTGTTGTGTCGGTATTATAGACGACTATACAAGAGACTATGCAAATAGTCAATTTAGAATTGTGACTAAACGCAAAAGCGATAAAGACTATTTCATACATTTGAAGCTGTTCCTTATGAGGTATTACACGGACGAACGCGCAGAAGTTGAGATGCAAAATGCCTTGTCATATCGAGAGGACAATGCGATGCAAAAGTGCCTTGGATATATAACAGAATTCGTGTATAATAAGATAGCCACAAAAAGGGAAAGAGCCATTCGCGATATTGCTGAAGCTGGTCGAGCAGGTCCGTAAGATCATCCGGGCG
>CACZIY010000083.1 GCA_902781345.1 Oscillospiraceae bacterium
AAAAGTGCCGCTTCTTCACCGCCTGCACCGCCACGAATTTCTATGATAACATTTTTATCATCATTCGGGTCGCTTGGCAACAAAAGAATTTTAAGTTCATCGGCACATTTTTCCATAGTTTCTTTTGATGTTTCGATTTCGTCTTCAAGCATTTCTTTCATATCCTGGTCAACTTCTGAATCATCAAGCATTGCTTTTGCATCAGCTAAATTCTGCTTTGCACCGTTGTATTCTCTGAACTTTTCAACAATAGGTGTTAATTTTTTTGTTTCTCTCATAAGCGAGGTATAAAGCTTTTGGTCGGTAACAACCTCTGGTTGCATTAATTTTTCCTGAATTTCCTCATACCTTTGCTCAACTTCTTTTAACTTATCAAACATAAAAGTTTCCTTTCAAATTTATCTTGCAATTTCTTTACCTTCTCGCATAATTTTGCGAATATTCTTTTCACAGGCGGAACGCGGAAGCATAATTTCGTGTTCACAGCCTAAACATACGATTTTAAAGTCCATACCGATTCTGGTAACCTTAAAATCTTTTGATTTGCAGGGATGCGGTTTTTTCATTGTAATAATGTCGCCAACCTGAATATCCATACATATCTCCTTATAATAATATTTATTCATTTTATATTATATAATATATATTCGCAATAATCAAACAATTTTTTCATTTTTTTATAAAAAAAGCCCTGCTTGAAAATTCAAGCAGGGAGATTTTTAATAAAATCAATCATTAATTGCCGATAAATCAGTTGTTATGCTATCAATTAACCATTTGTTATTATCTTTTTTCATTATGGCACAATACCCAATGGTATCACCTTTTTTATAAATTCCTTTTTGTACATCATTGCACTCAATAACTTTCAGACTAAAATAAACACCGACTTTTCCTGTTTTTTCACTTTCACGATATTTATTATCCAAATAATTAAGGGCTGCCTTATTCATACCTAAATAACCATATTTATTGAATTGTGTTTTTCCGTTTTCGGTGCAAAATTCTTTCATTTTATCAAAATCGCCTTTTTCAAATGCTTTGAAAAAGCTTTTGATTGTCGAATCGATTTCATCATATTTTTTTGCAGTTGTTGAAGCGGTTGTAGTTGTTTGATTTGTGCTTTCTTTGCTACTTTTACAACCTGTCAGCAAAGAAAATGCAACTATAACGCTTAAACCTAAACATATTAATTTTTTCATAAGATTTGTCCTCTTTTCCTATTTTTTGCACTTATATTTTAAACCATTTTTTGTGAATTTTCAATATGATTTTCGCACGACTTTAAAAAAAGTCATTCTGAACGATAGTGAAGAATCTCATCGATGGGATTCCTCGCCCTGCTCGGAATGACTTTTTTAGATGTTTTTTATTAAACTTTAACGGGACGTCAAGGATGCCGTCCCCTACATTGTTTGTGCATATTTGTAAATACGGTGTAGGGGTCGGGTTCCCACACGACCCGATTTTGCACCTCACCACCGCTAACGCGGAGCCTCCCCTCGAGGGGAAGCCTTTATTTGATAAAACATCTAAAAACCTTGTAGGGCGGGAGCTTGCTCCCGCCACCAAATTCTGTTCAAAAGCTCCCCCTTCCGTCATCTAACGATGACACCTTCCCCAAAGGGGACGGCACGGTGACCACCGCTGGCAAACTCTTCGGCAAAATGTTTTATAAAGCGTTTGGTTTCGTGTCGCCTCAGGGCTGGTATTCTATTTAACTTTATGCTTTGCAACAACATATTAAGGTGCCCCTTGAGGGGAACTGTCGCCTTTAGGCGACTAAAGGGTGGTTTTGTCAAATAAATCGGCGGGAGTAAACCCCCGCCCTACAACAAACATTAAATTTTGCACAAACTAAAAAAAGCCTTCTCCTCGAGGAGAAGGTGGCAAGCGGTACGCTTGACGGATGAGGTGTTGTTTTTTAACAAAACGGCGAGGGAAGTTCCCTCGCCGAAAAAATTATTCATAAAGATTTTTGCTGAAGTAGCGGTCGCCTCTGTCGGGCAAAACAATAACGATATTGCCTTTTGCACCGCTTGCAATTAGCTTTTCGGCGGCAGCCAATGCCGCACCTGATGATGAGCCTGCGAAAATTCCCTCTGCTTTGGCTAATTTCCTGGCACCCAAAACCGCATCGTCATCATTTATTTTTATAACCTTATCAACCAGCGACATATCCATAGTTTTTGCGATAAAATCGTTACCTATGCCCTCTATGTTATAGTCGCCATGCTCGCCGCCACCCATAGTTGAGCCGACAGGGTCAGCCAAAACGCCGACTGTATTTTTGTTTTTCTCTTTCAAATATTTTAAAACGCCCGAATAGGTTCCGCCTGAGCCTGCGCCCAAAACCGCATAGTCGATTTTGCCCTCTAAATCATCATAAATTTCCTTGCCTGTGGTGCTGTAATGCACCATGGGATTGGCGGGATTTTCAAATTGTTTTAACGAAATTGCATCAGGAATTTGCGATTTTAATTCTTCGGCTTTTTTTGCAGCGCCTAACATACCCTCTTCTCTCGGCGTGTTGATAATCTCTGCGCCGAGTGCTTTCATTAGCGTTTGCTTTTCTTGCGAAAATTTAGTCGGCACAACAAATATTACCCGATAACCTTTGTTTAAAGCGGCAAAGGCAATTCCAAGCCCTGTATTGCCTGCGGTTCCCTCAATAATTGTTCCGCCTTTTTTCAAAATGCCCTTTTTTTCTGCATCTTCAATCATAGCCTTGCCAACCCTGTCTTTAACGCTGCCTGCAGGGTTGTAAAGCTCGAGTTTTGCGAAAAGATTAACATCTTTTGGCAGACCCAAATTGTTGAGTTTTACTATTGGGGTGTTGCCGATTAATTCTTGCATTGAATTGTAGTAACGCATTTTATTTTACCTCACTTTTTTCGATTGCTTGTTGCAAATCCGACAAAATATCATCTATATTTTCAATTCCCAAAGACAGTCTGATAAGGCCGTCGGTAATGCCGACTTTTTGTCTTGTTTCATAAGGAATTGAAGCGTGTGTCATGCTGGCAGGGTGGCAAACGAGCGACTCTACACCGCCCAAGCTTTCGGCTAAAGCTATAAGAGATAGCGACTTGAAAAATGTTTTTATATCATAGTTTTCATAAAGTTCAAATGAAATCATTGCTCCGCCGTTTTTGGCTTGATTTTTGTTAATTTCGTAGCCTTGTGCATCTTCTAAACTGGGATAGTAAACCTTTTTAACTGCCTTGTGTTTCAGTAAAAACTGCGCCGCTTTTTTGGCGTTAAAAGTATGGCGGTCCATACGAACGCCGAGCGTTTTGATACCACGAATTAGCAAAAATGAATCAAATGGTCCTAAAACTCCGCCTGTTGAGTTTTGAATAAAGGCAAGTTTTTCGGCTAAATCTTCGTTGTTTACTACCGCAAGTCCTGCGACTAAATCGCTGTGTCCACCTAAATATTTTGTTGCCGAATGAACAACAATATCAGCGCCGAGTTTAATAGGCTGCTGCAAATAAGGGGTCATAAAAGTGTTATCAACAATAGTTAGAATTCCGTGTTTTTTGGCAAGCGCCGCAACCGCTTTAATATCGGTAATGGTAAGTAGCGGATTTGCCGGGCTTTCAATTAAAATTGCCTTAACATCAGCGGTAATTTTGCTGTCAAGCGTGTTAATATCGGCGGTGTTTTCGATAGAGTAAGTAATGCCGAAATGGTTGAAAACCTTGTCTAAAACTCGAAAAGTTCCGCCGTAAACATTGCTTGAAATAATCACTTTATCGCCCGTTTTAAAAAGACTTAAAACTGCAGTAATTGCCGCCATTCCCGAGCCAAAAGCGAAACCGTGAGTGCCGCCCTCGAGTTCGGCAATCAACGCTTCAAGCGCCGCTCTGGTCGGGTTGCCTGTTCTCGAATACTCCCAACCCTTATTTTCGCCCAAGCCCGATTGCTCGTAAGTAGAAGTTTGGTAAATCGGCACATTAACCGCACCTGTAAAGCGGTCGCCGTAGATACCTCCGTGAATTAATGCTGAATCAATATTTTTGTAGTTTGACATAATAAAAATCTCCTTAAAAATTAAAATAAAAAACGCCCGATATCCGAAAACGGATATTCAGGCGATAAACTGTTTTAATTTACACTTGCTATTTTTTACACAGCAAGTCAGTTCCGCCTGACACACAAGCGAAACAACAACACATATTAAGTTTTACGGTGGTAAATTTATTGTTTTTCATAGTATTTTCCTTACCCTTCCGATAAAACCTACCTAAATGATAGGTAAAGTATAACACAAAAGATTTACTTTGTCAACACTTTTTTGAAATTATTCATCATAAGGTTTTGGGTTATTTGTTAAGTTTAAAAGATAATCCACACTAACATGGTGTATTTTTGCAATTTTGATAAGTGTTTCAGGCGTCATAGAGTTTACACCGTTTTCATAAGCAGCGTAAGTTCGCCTATTAATAAACAGCATATCTGCAATTTTTTGTTGTGTCCAATCCTTATCTTCTCTTAAATCTCTAATTCTTTTATAAATCATATCATCACCAAGTTCATTATAAATGCCATAAATTCTGCCTCTTGACTTTTGGCAGGATTTATGGCATAATAATGTCATAGTTAATATTATTAGCTATAAAAATACATTTTATTTTGAAAAGGAGAACAAAAATGTTAAACTTAAAAAATTCCAGAGGCGAGGTTATGCCTCCAATCAGATTTCGAGATGCTACAGGCTTGACAGCAGACAACATCTCAAACGACATTAAAATTGCTGCAAGCCAACAATCAGTTCCTGCTAATGTATGGGTTGACAGCGTAAAAAGCGGAGGATTACTCGGTTCTGCATATCCATGCGTTATGATTTCGCACCCTAATCCACCTACAGAGTATTTCAAAATTATGATTGTAATTAATGGGGACACATTGAGTTTTCAATATATGGGAAACAGTAAAAACAATGTTAAATCCAACAAACAAGAAATGTATCGTAATGACCATTCATTAAAAGGTTTGATTAAATCGGCAATAGTTAGAACTGATGAAATGGCTATGCAACAAGAAGGCAACTGGTATGCTGATATAATGCAAATTATTAACAGTATGTGTGAATAGTATTTCAAAGGAGGATAAAATTCGTGGGAATTTTTAGCAAAAGAATTGAGTTTTCTCCAGAAATGTATTCACAAGAAATAAACAATACAGAACTTATAGCTAAATTCTGCATGATTTTTGGTTCTGAAATTTATTTATTGATGCTTACTGGAAAAAACTATATTCGCATAGTGTTTAGTGGAGAAGTATTTGACAATTATGATGGTAAATCTGATAAAGGTGTTTTTGATTATAAATTAGAGTCAAATAATCTTACTTATGCTGATTATGAAATCTTTAGCAATTCTATTTTTATATCAAATAATAAAATTGAAAGTTCAAATAATTCTTATGATATTATGCTACATGATAAAAATCATGGTTGCTATCTTTTAAACTGTTTAAAGCAAAGAATTGAAAGTACTGTCGCTTGTTTACCAAAAAAAGATGCAAGATATAAACTATATAAGCAAGACGCCAATTCAGTATCTTACTCTTATGACATACTTGATAATTAAAGGAGGATAGAATAAATGAGTTGTTCATTTTATACTTACCGTTCAGGTTATTATTGCATGAAAAAGAAAGAAAATGTCAATGAAGATGTATATTACAAATATTGCAGAAATTATAGTTATTCCGACTGCCCTATTTACAAAGATGATCCATCATCAGGTGGATGTTATTTAACATCTGCTTGTATTTACGCAAAAGGGCTGCCTGACGACTGTTATGAATTAACTACTCTTCGCAAATATCGTGATGAGTGGCTTAATAATCAGCCTGCGGGAAAAGAATTCATTAAGGATTACTACGCTGTAGCACCTAAAATAGTTTCAAATATTAATGAAAGTCCCGACCAAAAAAGCATTTATGAAATGATTTATGATAAAATGGTGTTACCTTGTGTAAAACTTATTGAAAAAAACAAAATGGAAGAAACTCTTGATTTGTATAAATCAATGACATTAAAACTTAAAAAAGATTATTGCTAAAACAACGCTTAAAAACCTCCTACAATTAAGTAGGAGGTTTTAGATTCAGTCGTTTTTTTGTTCGGTTTCGCAATTACATGTTTGATTGTTGGTTTGATTTTGAGTTTCATCACAACAACAATTTGAAATGCGGGTTTTTACACTTTGATTAGCAAAATCACTATAACAATAATCCATACTTTTTCACCTCATTATATAATATGATTAATGAATAGTGAAAAGTGAATATTGAATAATGAAAAATAAATCGAAAAAGCCGTCTTATGTTTTGGGAAGGGGGACCGCTTGCGGTGGAAGGGTTGTGCGCAACACCTCATCCGAGTTTTGTTTCACAAAACCCACCTTCCCCCAAGGGAAGGCTTTTTTGTTTAGCGAATTTAAAGTTTTATTCTTGTTGTAACCACCCTTTAGTCGCCGAACGGCGACAGTTTCCCTCAAGGGACACCTCAATATGTTATTGCAAAGCATAAAGTTAAATAGAATACCAGCCCTGAGGCGACACTAAACTAAATGTTTTATCAACCTTTTTGCCGAAGAGTTTGCCAGCGGTGGCTCACCGTGCCGTCCCCTTTGGGGAAGGTGTCATCGTTAGATGACGGAAGGGGGAAAAAGCCTCCCC
>CACZIY010000084.1 GCA_902781345.1 Oscillospiraceae bacterium
AAGAAAGAAATTTAACTCAGCTGCAATTAGCCGAAAAACTAAATGTCAGCGACAAGGCAATTTCAAAATGGGAAACAGGGCGAGGTTATCCCGATATTACGCTTATCGAGCCTTTGGCAATCGCATTAGGCGTTTCTGTGATTGAACTTTTTGCAGGTCACGATGTGGTAAACACAAACAAGTCTTTTAATCTTTTAAAAACAAAGCTTTATGTTTGCCCGATTTGTCAAAATGTTATTCAAAGCACAGGTGAAGCAGTGGTAAGTTGTTGCGGAATTACGCTTCCAGAATTAGTCTCAGAAACCGCCGATATTTCGCATAAATGCGAAATATCTCGTGTTGAAGATGAATATTATGTTTGCATTAATCACGAAATGAGCAAAACGCATTATATTTCATTTATTTTAGCACTTAAAGATGATGGTTGTGAGATTAAAAAACTCTACCCTGAAGGTAATGCCGAAGCGAGATTTAAAATAAACGGAATTAAGCGTTTTTACTACTGTTGCAACAAGCACGGATTGTTTGAAACATCTGTAAAATAACAAAAAACATTAGGTGTGTATTATGAATTTTACGATTAGAGAGATTAGCTCGCAAGACAACAAACAAGTTGAAAACATTATCAGAACTTGCCTTATTGAGTTTGGTGCAAACCACGAGGGTACGGCTTGGGCTGATAAAGATTTAGGTCGCTTTTCGGAGATTTATAATACCGTCGGCAATAAATATTTCGTTGCACTAAATGAAAAAGGCGAAGTAATTGCAGGGGCGGGCATTGGTAAAATTCCCGAATTAGACGATGTTTGCGAATTGCAAAAAATGTATTGCCTGAAAGAGTATAGAGGCAAGGGCGTTGCAAATAAGCTTATGGAAACAGCGCTTGAATATGCTAAAAAATATTATAAGCGTTGCTATTTAGAAACACTTGAAAATATGAGTGCCGCAAGAATATTTTACGAAAAATACGGCTTTGAAAGAGTGTTTGAACCAATAACAAAAACAGAGCATTTTGAATGTGATGTAAGATATATTAAAAATTTATAAAGGGGATTTTTTTATGAATTTTGTTCCGTCTTTAACTGATGAAACAGGCAATTATTTTTGCACCTGGTCATCGCAACACATTGTAAAATGTGAGCGCTTTGCCGATAAAGAAAACTTTACTACAAGAGATTCTATGAGCGAAGATTTTTTGTTCGGCAAAGACGGCATTTTAAACAGCTTTGATGGTGTAAGAGAGGATTTAATCGTTGTTATAGATGACGGTTGGGATGTTCCTTACGGTGCAAAACCATCAAGCTTATTTGGCTCGCTCGATTTAGACGAAGAGCGTTTTCCTTCGTTTAAAGGCACACCAAAGGAAAAGTTAAAAGAGCTATCAGACCGCATAAAACGCTTAGGCTACAAAGGCTTGGGGCTTTGGGCGGCGGCGCAATCGTCTGTGCCTGAAGATTTTGAGCGAAATGAAAAAGATGAGCGACTGTTTTGGGAAGAGCGTATGCGTTGGTGCGATTTTGCCGATGTTTTGTATTTAAAGGTTGATTGGGGCGTTTTTTGTCAAAGCATTGAATTTCGTAAAATGATAACGCAAGCAGCAAGAAAATTTGCTCCTGATTTAAAGGTTGAACACGCTTTGTTCCGTCAGCCTTTGTTTGAATCGCACTGTGAAGATTTTGATGAGGTTAAAAAATGGTCAAAACAGTATGTAAAAGGCGTTTTGCCATATAGTGATTATCTTAGAACTTACGATGTTGCACCTGAATTTAGATATTCTTCAACACTTAGCCGTGTTGCTGATTGCTTGCAAACTGCACAAGAAATAAAGGGCGAATGTGGCGTTTTAAATATTGAAGATACCGCCGTTATCGGCGCTGCACTTTGTTGTTCAATCGGCATAATGCGTCACGAAATAGGGAAGAATTATGATGTTTCGGAATCAATTTGTGCTTTGCGTTGGCAACATATTGCACCGCCGACAAGCGCAAATTTAGGAGAAGTGCACATTGCTGATGAGCGGTTAAAAGATATTTGGTATTATCCGAAAAATATGAATAGGGCTTGGCCAAAAGTCAGTGAGGGTAATTATTGGCATACTGCGCCTGCAACAATTTCAAGAAATATGCCATTGCCGAAAGTTCAATGTGAAGAAGAAAAACCATTTGTTGTAAGCTCGGTTCACCCAAAAACCTTTGCTTTGAGTATCGGCATAATTCCTCGAGTTATAAACGGTAAAATTGATTATTCACCAAAAGCAAAAATCACAGTTAAAGACGATTATATTTCTGCGCCGATTGGCATTTTCGGCAAATTTGATGAGTTAGTGATTGAATTTTCTGAGTCGCTTGATAAAAAGCAAATTTTCGCTCAAAACTTGCTTTTTGATGAGGCGGTAGAAATAACCGATGAAGTAAGAATTGATAATAATAAACTCATTTTACCTGGCGAAAAAATCTTTGAAATCGGCAAGGTTGAAAACGCTAAAAACGAAATGCCTGCAGTGCTGATTAAAGTAGTTTGAAAAAGTTTTTCATAAAAACACTTGACAAGTAAACTTGGCAATGCTATAATATAGATGTGCCAAGAAAACTTGGCAAAACATTAGGAGGTGTTTTTATGAATAAAGATGAAATTTTAGCAAAAAGCCGTAAAGAAAACGAAAACCAAGACGAAATGGAAATGCAAGTTTTCGCAAAATCAGGTCAAAAGGCGTGTGCAGTCGGCGGTTTTGTTTGCGTAGCGATTATAATTCTTCAGTCGATTTTTAAAGATAAGGTGGATTTCAGCGTTTGGGCGGTTTACCTTTCAATGACAGGCACAATGCTTTTATACAAATACATAAAGCTTAAAAAGAAACACGAGTTGATTTTTGGGTTAATTCAGCTTGTTTTAGCGGCAATCTTTTTAGGTATGTTCATTTATAATCTCGTTGGGTAAAATTATGAACGATAAACTGATTTTAAAAAACAATTTAAAAGAAATAAGAATGAGCCAAGGTTTGTCGCAATCACAATTAGCCGAAGCAGTCGGCGTTTCAAGGAATACCATTAGTTCAATCGAAACAGGGCAGTTTAACCCAACTGCAAAGCTTGCGCTTGTTTTATGCATTGCGTTAGATAAAAAATTTGAAGAAGTGTTTTATTTTTAAAAAAACTTG
The DNA here is from genome assembly GCA_902781345.1 of Oscillospiraceae bacterium. Classification (GTDB taxonomy): domain Bacteria; phylum Bacillota; class Clostridia; order Oscillospirales; family Acutalibacteraceae; genus RUG11462. Next base: position 3,158 of record CACZIY010000084.1, read on the forward strand.
ACAAAATCTTTTAGTTGTATTATAATAGTTAGCGGTGGCTAACTGACACCAAAAAAGACCTGAATAAAATCAGGTCTTTAAATTAAATCAACGGTTAGCATATGCTAACTAATGCAAAGAAAAGAGGTTTTATTTATGAAAAAGAAAACACCTGTTTGGCGTTTAATTATCGCCGCACTCGTTTATGGTTTGTTGTTTATGCTTGGCGCTGTAAGCGGATTAATCCACCCAATGTGCTTTGCGTATGCAGGTACATTTTTGCCGTTATTAATGGGATTTGTATACCTTTACACCGCTTCAAAAATGCAATGCTTTGGTGCAGCAACCTTGCTTAATGGTTTGGTTTTAATACCAAGTGCTATTGCAGGAGAGGCAGATTTAACATTTGCTGTCGGCGCTGTTTCTTTAACAGTAATTGCCGAAGTTGTAAGATTAATTGTCGGCTACAATACATTAAAAGGTGTTCGACTAAGCTTTATTGCTCTTGCATTTTCTTATTATTCTTATGTGTTCCACTGGTGGACAGATACTTCCGGCTCAATCGCTGCCGCAGTTGAAGAAATGCCTGCAGGATATGCTGATAAAGTTCAAGGCGTAATTGATAATGTCCCTGTTTTAATAATTATGCTTATTCTAACTGTTCCTATGGCTTTAATCGGTATGAAGTTAGCAGAAAAAGCAATGAAAAAACAAGCTGCCGCTTTAAAATAAAATATCGCAAAAAAAGCAGAAATACAAAGGTATTTCTGCTTTTTTGTTTTTAAAATGTAGTTTGAATAAGCTTACCTGCATTTTGCGGTGAATAAAGCCAATTATCAATATGTTCGCCCTCAAAAAAGTATTTTTCATCTCTTTTTTGCTCGGCTGAATCAAAAGAATCTATAATAATCAGCTTAATTTTCATCTTTTCGGGAATAATGCTTTTTATATAAACGCTGGCATTTTGCGATGGAAAAACATTGTCTTTTGGCTCGGCAAGCCCTGCAAGATTTGGCATAAGCTCAACAAAAACCCCATAATCTTCAACCGAACGAATAATTCCCGAAACTGTTTCGCCTTGTTTAAACAGCGAGGCGTTTTCTTCCCAGGAGCCTAACAATTCTTTTTGCGAAAGCGTAAACCTTTCACCGTCAATGCTTTTTACAACCGCTTTGATTTTATCGCCGGGCGAAAATCTGTCTTTCGGGTGCGAAATGCGAGAAACAGAAATCGAATCAATAGGCAAAAGCGACGGTATTCCGCAAGCGATATCGCAAAATGCGCCAAATGGCTCTAAATGAGTTATCATAGCGTCAATTATATCGCCTGTATGTAAATTACTTAAATACTCAATTGCAGCTTTTTCCTGTGCCTTTTTTCTTGAAAGATAAACAATTGGCTTATCGCTTTCTTCAATTTTTGTAATAATTGCGCAAACAGGCTTGCCAACCTTTGAAATAATAGCAATATCTCTTACTGTTCCGTCTGCAATACCAACAGCGCCTTCTTCACGGGGAATAACGCCTTTAATTCCGTTTAAATCAACAATTAAATTGTGCTTTGAATCGCACATTAGCGCTTTAGCTTCAATTATTTTTTGCTCTTTAAAAGCGTTTTCCAAAGAAGCTAAATTTTTAATGTTTTCTTTGTTCTCCACAGTTTCAAAAGAATATCCCTCTGGCAAATATTTTTTCATAAATTTAGAATCCTTCCTTCTCTTTTTTTGCGGCAAATAATGCCTATTTCATTTATATGATAAGTCTCAAAATTTAATGACCTTTATTAATTTATCATTTTTTCGCCCCGAAAATTGTCAAAATTTCAATTTCAATATAAATTTTTTTACAAAATTGCTTAAATTTATGGAATTTTCAAAAATATATGTTATAATTATATTTAAGTGATATTTTTTAAAAAGGAGTGAAAAATATGGCAGAAGTTTTAACATCTATCGGCAATATATTTATTTTTGTCGCAAGACTTGTTATGCCTGTGCTTTGTTTTTTGCTCATTTTTTCTGTTATAAGGGATTTGTTTAAAAAACAAGGCAAAGTTACGCTTGCGAAGCTTGTTACTGCAAATAGATTGGAATTTGATATTACCAATGAAGAAAGCACAATCGGAAGAAGTAAAATATGTGATGTTATTTTAAATATTCCAAGCATTTCTCGCCGTCATGCAGTTATTACATATACAAAAGAATACGGCTTTAAAATTTCAAGCGTTTTCGGCTCGGAAATATTGGTAAACGGTACAGTGATTGATGAATTTGCGTATTTTGATTTTGGCGATATTATTGAAATAGGCGGTTTGCAATTAAAGCTTATTCCTGCTGAAGAAGTTGATATTTATTCAAATTCAAAGGTAAAAAAACGAGGCGTTTTGCCTGCGGTTTTACTAACATTTATTCAATTAATTATTTTAATTGAGCTATTAGTACATTTTGCTGCTGATTTTAAAATACTTGTTGTAGTAGCTTTTGCAGTGTTGATTTTATTAGAATGGATTTATTATTCATTTCATGGATTTAAAGATAATATTAATATTGATACTTTAGGTTTTCTTTTAACAACCTTCGGCTTTGCTGTTGTTGCAACAAAAGAGCCTGATAATATGATTAAGCCTATTGCAACAGCATTAATAGGATTTCTCTTTTATGTTGTATTACAATTCATTTATAAAAAAATGGATATTGTTATTAAGCTTCGTTATGTCGCAGGCGTTTTAGCAGTATTGCTTTTGGGCTTTAACTTAGTTTTTGGTAGCACTATAAACGGTGCAAAAAACTGGGTGAGAATAGGCACATTTTCATTTCAACCATCTGAAATTGTTAAGTTTTTATTTATTTTCGCAACTGCTGCAACCTTGCAACGATTGCTTTCAAAAAGAAACTTTATTTTGTTCTTAGGCTTATCGGGTGCTTGTATGGGCTCACTCGTGCTTATGAGAGATTTTGGTACTTGTTCAATTTTCTTTGTAACAGTTTTAATAATTTTGTTTATGCGTTCGGGTAATATTAAAGTAATTTCTTTAATTGTTAGCTTAGTAACTGTTGCAGCCTTCTTTGTTGCAAGATATGTACCTTATGTACAACGAAGATTTGCAAACTATCGTCATGCTTGGGACAACGCTTATGATGTAGGTTGGCAACAAACTCAAACTATGATTGCAATTGCTTCGGGTGCGCTTTTTGGTGTAGGCGCAGGCAACGGAAAATTGAAATTTGTATCTGCATCTGATACCGATTTGGTTTTTGGTATTATTTGTGAAGAATTTGGTATGATAGTGGCATTTTGCTTGATATCCTGCTTTATAATATTTGCGCTTTATTCGCTGAACAAAATTCCTTATACCAACTCTGCTTATTTTGCAATTGCCGCTTGTTCAGCTGCTGGACTTTGGATTTTTCAAATTTCACTTAACATTTTCGGCTCAACAGATTTGTTGCCTTTAACGGGTGTAACAT
>CACZIY010000085.1:0-389 GCA_902781345.1 Oscillospiraceae bacterium
TGTAAATGTGTTTTTGGTAATGAATTAAAAGCGTTATCGCTGACAATACCTAATCCGAATTTTACGCTGTCAAACATAAAATCGGTATTATTCTGATAAAGTGCCGAATAGTCAGGCAAAGCGATTATTCCGCATACTATAAAGCTTTTATTTTTGAATTTTATTGTTTTGCCGATTGCAAATTTGTTGTTTCTTGCATATAGCCTTTCAAGCGCAATTTCATTATCGGCTTTTGGCAGTTTACCTTTCCACAAGCAAACTTTATTAACTTGTTTTCGATTTTTAAAAATTCTTACTGTGCTGTTTGTTTTTTCGTTTTCTTGTTCAACATAAAAGTTCTGATAAACCTTTACTTTTTCCTGTTGTATTGAAGAAATAGTATTTTCATC
>CACZIY010000085.1:456-6944 GCA_902781345.1 Oscillospiraceae bacterium
CTATCGTCATAAGCGGTTTTCAAACTTTCATCGGCAATTAAAAAGCCTGAAACTATACCGATTATTGCACTCATAATCACAAAAATAACAAAGTATTTGCCAAATTCGCCTTTGATTTCTTTAAAAATTCGTTTTTTAAGAGGATTTTTCATAGTTTCCTCCTTACCATTCGAGTTCGCTTACAGCAACTTTTGTTTCGTTTTCATATTCTTTTCTTATAACGCCATCTCGAAGCTTAATAACCTTATCAGCCATATTTTTAATAGCATCGTTATGCGTTACAATTATAATTGTGTTGCCGTATTTTTGATTGATTTCTTCGATAAGCTTTAAAATTTCTTTTGAAGTGTTATAATCAAGCGCACCTGTCGGCTCATCACAAAGAAGTATATCAGGATTTTTGACTATCGCTCTGCCGATAGCAGTTCTTTGTTGCTGGCCGCCTGATAACTGGTTAGGCAATTTGTGGCGATGTTCATAAAGACCGAGAGTTTTTAAAACATCATCAACATCTAAAGGATTATCGCTTAAATATGCGCCAACCTCAACATTTTCTTTTATATTAAGATTTGGTATAAGATTATACATTTGAAAAATGTAGCCTAAATGCTTTCTGCGATAAAGTGTTAAAGCCTTTTCGTTCATATCGGCAGTTTTTTCACCGTTTATTGAAATATAACCGCTATCAGCGTTATCAATTCCGCCAATAATGTTAAGCAAGGTAGATTTACCAGAGCCTGAAGCTCCTAATAAAACGCAAATACTTCCCTTTTCTATTTTGCAAGTAATACCTTTTAAAACTTCTGCTTTGCTTTCGCCGCTGCCATAGGATTTTTTTATATTATTTAATTCAAGATAACTCATATTTTAATGCCCTTTCTAACAAGGTTGAAATCTTTCAACTGCGAAAATTATATAATAATTATTTAATTATGTCAAGCGAGTTTAAAAAGAGAGATGCTAAAAATAGCACCTCCCTTTTTCACTTTATTTTTGGTGGCATTTGCCATTTAATGCGCAATTTGAACAACCGCAACCACAGGAGGATTTACCTGCTCTTTTTTGTTTTATTTTATAAATAATTATTGCGGTTACTACTGCAACTAAAATTAAACAAATTATTATTGAACCAATATTTTGGCTTAACCATTCAAACATAAGTAATACCTCCTAAAAAAATTTTATTTTACTTTTACAGTAAGTTTATTTGACTCTTTATAAGGTTTAAAGAGCATATAACCGATAAAGGCTAAAACCAAAACTGCAAATATTAAACCGATTACATTTAAGTTGCCTGTAAATGCACCGCCGATTTGATTTATAACAAGTGCTACTGCATAAGCGAAACCGCATTGATATGCAATTGCAAACCAAGTCCATTTTGCGTTGTTCATCTCTCTTTTAATAGCACCGATTGCGGCAAAGCAAGGTGCGCAAAGGAGGTTGAACACTAAAAATGAAAATCCTGTAATGCTTGTAAATGCATTAGCAAGCTCGCTGTAAACTGACTCGCCACCGCTGTAAAGAACGCCCATTGTACCAACAATGTTTTCTTTTGCAACAAGACCGGTGATTGATGCAACCGCTGCTTGCCAATTGCCCCAGCCAAGTGGTGCAAATATCCAAGAAATACCGCTGCCAATGTAAGCTAAAATTGAATTGCCGAGTTGGTCTTCTTCAAGCATTGTGAATTTGCCGTCAACAAAGCCAAAGTAACTTGTAAACCAAACAATGATTGTTGAAAGCAAAATGATTGTACCTGCTTTTTTAATGAATGACCAGCCTCTCTCCCACATTGAACGAAGAACATTGCCAAGTGTTGGCATGTGATAAGCAGGCAATTCCATAACAAATGGTGCAGGGTCGCCTGAGAACATTTTTGTCTTTTTAAGCATAATACCTGAAATGATAATTGCTGCCATACCAATAAAGTATGCTGATGTTGCAACCCAAGCAGAGCCGCCGAAAATTGCACCTGCAATCATTGCGATGAATGGAACTTTTGCACCGCAAGGAATGAAAGTTGTAGTCATAATTGTCATTCTGCGGTCTCGCTCATTTTCAATCGTTCGAGATGCCATAATACCTGGAATACCGCAGCCTGTACCTACAAGCATAGGAATAAATGATTTACCTGAAAGACCAAATTTTCTGAAAATTCTATCGAGTACAAATGCAATTCTTGCCATATAACCGCAAGACTCTAAGAAAGCGAGTAACAAGAACAATACAAGCATTTGCGGTACAAAACCTAAAACTGCACCGACACCTGCAATAATACCTTCAAGAATTAAGCCTTTAAGCCAATCGGCTGTACCTATTGCATCAAGACCTTTTTCAACTAATGTTGGAATACCTTCAACCCAAACACCAAAATCTGCAGGGTCAAGGCCTTCTTCACCGTATTTTTTAACTTGTGCTTTTGCATCAGCAACCATTTTATCAGTAATGTTTATAGGCTCTGATGTTTCTAATGTTTCTTCATCTTCTGTTACATAAGTAGTTTCACCGTTTTTAACTGCTTCTAAAATTAATGCGCTGTCGCCAAATTCTTCTACAGCTTCTTCATAAGCGGAATCGCCGATACCTACTAAATGATAACCGTCGCCAAAAAGTCCGTCGTTTGCCCAGTCAGTAGCAGATGCACCGACACCCACCATTGAAACAAAGTAAACTAAGAACATAATAAGTGCGAAAATCGGCAAGCCTAAAAAGCGGTTAGTAACTACTCTGTCAATTTTATCAGAAGATGTAAGCTTCTTATTGCTTTTCTTTTTATAACAAGCCTTTATAATGCTTGCAATATATATGTAACGCTCATTTGTGATTATGCTTTCTGCGTCATCATCAAGTTCTTTTTCAGCGTCTTGAATATCTTTTTCAATGTGTGCTAAGGTTTTTGCATCAATTTTTAACTGACTTAAAACTTTTTCATCACGCTCAAATATTTTTATTGCGTACCATCTTTGTTGTTCTTCTGGCATATCGTGAACTGCGGCTTCCTCAATATGAGCAATTGCGTGTTCAACAACGCCTGCAAAAGAGTGTTTTGGAATAGTTTTGCCGTTTTTAGCCGCCTTTATTGCTTCTTGCGCTGCTTCTTGAATACCGTCATTTTTCAAAGCAGAAATCTCAACAATTTTGCAACCGAGTTGACGAGAAAGTTCCGCAACATCGATTTTATCGCCGTTTTTGCGAACAACATCCATCATATTAATTGCGATAACGACAGGAATACCGAGTTCTGTCAACTGAGTTGTTAAATAAAGATTACGCTCTAAGTTTGTACCGTCAACAATATTTAAAATTGCATCAGGGCGCTCATTGATAAGATAGTTTCTTGCTACTACCTCTTCAAGAGTGTATGGAGAAAGCGAATAAATACCCGGTAAGTCGGTTATAATTACGCCGTCGTGTTTTTTTAATTTTCCCTCTTTTTTCTCAACAGTTACGCCAGGCCAGTTGCCGACGAACTGATTTGAACCTGTAAGTGCATTAAACAAAGTTGTTTTACCAGAGTTTGGGTTACCTGCGAGTGCTATTTTCAAGTCCATAAATAAAATCCTTTCTTTAATTAGCATTTGCTAACTTAAATGTAAAAAAAATAATTATTGTACTTCTATCATATCGGCATCTGCTTTTCTTATTGACAATTCGTAACCACGAACTGTAATTTCGATTGGGTCGCCAAGCGGTGCTACTTTTCTGACATAAACATCAACATTTTTTGTAATGCCCATGTCCATAATGCGTCGCTTAACTGCGCCTTCACCATGAAGCTTTACGACTTTGAGAGTTTGACCTACCTTTGCATTTTTCAAAGTATTCATAATTTTTCCTCCTAAAAAATATATTCAAAATTAAACCATAATTTTGCGTGCCATTTCATTATTAATAGCAATTCTCGACTCTTTTACCTTTACAATAACATTTCCACCGAGTGTATTAATAATTGTAACAGTACCGCCTACATTAAAACCTAAATTTTCTAAATGCTTTTTAACCTCAGGCGAACCGCCGATTTTTTTAATAATGTTTTCTTTTCCTACATTTGCCAATGCTAACGGCATCATAATTTCCCTTCTTTCAAGCGTTTGATTAGCATTTGCTAACCAAATAGCCGATATATAAGGTTAGCCCCTGCTAACCCTATATAATAATATTACTTTTTTGTCTGAAAGTCAACACTATTTTAAAATTTTGGCGTTATGCTCAAACAGTTAGGCTTTGCTAACTATTCACTTGTGCAATTTGTGAAAAAACAATTTGTTTTTATTGAATAATAAGCTGTTTTATGCTATAATTATTTCATACTTTATAAAAAAGGAATATAAATTATGGACACTTTAAAGCTTAAAAGTTCAAGTACTAAAATCATTGCTCACAGGGGTTTAAGCGGTATTGAGGCTGAAAATACCTGCTCTGCTTTTATTGCTGCGGCAAATCGTTCTTATTTTGGGATTGAAACCGATGTTCACAAAACCGCTGATGATGAATTTATTATTATTCACGATGACAACACTGAAAGGGTAAGTAATAAAAAGCTTACAGTTGAAGAAAGCGATTTTGAAACATTGCGAAATATACCGCTGTTTGACAAAAACGGATTAGATTTTAGAAAAGACCTTTTAATGCCGACAATTGAAGAATACTTTTCAATTTGCAAAAAATATAACAAAACCGCTGTTTTTGAATTAAAAAACAAGATGGAAAAAAGCGATATTAAAAAAATTATTAAAAAAATTGACGATATGAATTATCTTGAAAATACTATATTCATTTCTTTTTGCTTAGAAAACTTAATTTATGTTAAAGAAGAATATCCAAATCAAAAAGCACAATATTTAGTTTGTGATATTGATATAGACAGTCTTGTTGATACTTTGAAAAAGTATTCTTTGGATTTAGATGCGTATTACGGAAATTTAACGCAAGAAATTATTGTTGAGCTTCACAAGAATAATATAAAAGTCAACGCATGGACGGTTGACAATAAAGATGATGCCGAAAAACTGATTGATATGGGCATTGATTACATTACAACTAACATTTTAGAATAGGTTTATTATGAAAAAAGGAATTATTTTTGATTTAGACGGAACGCTTTGGGACCCAGTTGAACTAATTACTTTTTCTTGGCAAAAAGTCGCTGACAAATTTGAACTTGACACAAAGCTTACAACAAAAGCGGTTAAAGACTGTATGGGTCTGCCTATGGACGAAATTTTTGCAAGGCTCTTTCCTGATGTTGATGAAAATTTCAGAAAAATATTGCAAAAAGAATGCGAAGAATACGAAAACGAGTATATTTCGCAACAAAAAGCACCATTGTTCTTGTATGTTGAAGAAGTTTTAAAAGAATTAAAGAATAAAAATTTCAATCTATACATAGTAACAAACTCGCAAGACGGTTATGTTCCTGCATTTTTAAAAGCTTCAAAACTTGGTTATTTATTTGATGACTACGAGATGTTTGGAAGAACAAAACGCTTAAAGGCTGACAATATTAAATCTGTTTTTGAAAGGAATAAACTTGACCTTGCTGTTTATTTAGGTGATACACAAGGTGATTTTGATGCCACAACGCAAGCTGGGCTGCCTTTTGTTTTTGCCGAATATGGATTTGGCTGTGCAAATAATGCTGAATATAGAATTCAGTCTATAAAAGAATTGCCTGATATTGTAGATAAAATATTATAAAAGCAAAAAATCCTGTATCTCGTTTGAGATACAGGATTTTATTAAATCTAATTCTATTATTCAATTACTTCATTGAATGATTCTACACTTTAATAAATTTTTTCTTTAATATTTTCCAAAGTTCATTAAAAGCAGGTGCTAAAAGTGCTAACAATGCACATTTCAAAATCTGGTCAAACTGTAATGGTGTAAACGGAATTGAATAATCTCTTGGTGTAAAGAATTCAACTACAAATGGTATCATAGTCATAATAAGCAAAACACATATACTTGCCACTATGCTAAACAGCAATAATGGATTTTTAAATGGGTCAATTGTGTAGAATCCATTTTCGGTGCGATTTGAATATGACATATACAATACCGAGAAAACATAAACTACAAAGCAATACTCTGTACCAAATTTTGTGATGTTTCCTGAATCATGGAATTGACCAAAATAGTATGCAAGCATTGAAACAAAAACTATTCCAACAATACCAGCTACCACATCTAAAGCAAAGCCATGACCTAAGATTTCATCATTCTTATTAATCTGTCGTTTCAGCACTTTTTTGTTTGCAGGTTCAAAACCAATTATATAAATTGAAATTGTGTTGAAAAACAGACCTGCCATAATCAAATTCATAGGCGGCATTACTGCGTTTCTGTAAAACAAAACACCCAAAATCATAGTCACAGCCAAAGCAAATCCTGTTGTAAGCATTTGTTTAAACGAATTAATCACATTCAAATAACTCGATTTTATTTCTTTTATACCGTTAACAATAGAGGTATAACTGTCGTTT